>CAZWFG010000098.1:0-7903 GCA_964632245.1 uncultured Synechococcus sp.
GGCGGCGGCGGCCCTGCTGGCCCGGGGCAGCCTCTGGCGTTCCCCCGATCGCCTGCGGCTGGTGTCTGGTGCGGCGGTCTGGTTGGATGGAACGGCTTCTGTCCTCCTGGTGCTGCTGCTGCTTCTGCGCTTCCGCATCGGCGCCGGCTGAACGATCGCTGGAATGACCCTGTGAGTGCTGAGCGTTACCTCACCCATCCCAATTTCGGGCTGCTCTACCGCGTCTGTCCGGCCGGGGAGTCCCTCGAGGTCTACGCCACCCTCTACGCCCAGCGCATGTTCTTCCGCGTGACCCTGCAACCCCGCGGCGTCAGCTTCGAGTCGATTCCGCTCCTGGATGCCCGCTTTCTGGCTGAACAGCATCTGCTGCGCCAGCGACGGGCCCAGTCGCCCGAGCTGGCCACCTGGCAGAAGCTCTTCGACCAGACCTTCATCTGAGGCGGCGGCGTGGATCCGCTGCTGGAGCGCTATCACGACCTGCGTCGACGGCTGCCCGCCGGGGTGGAGCTGCTGGCCGTGAGCAAAGGTCGCCCAGCGGCCATGATCCGCGCCCTGCACGGGGCGGGCCAGCGGTCGTTCGGCGAGAGCCGCCTGCAGGAGGCCCTGGCCAAACAGGCTGAGCTGGCTGATCTGCCGGACATCGACTGGCAGTTCATCGGGCGGCTGCAGGCCAACAAGGTGCGGCCGGTGCTGCGTTGCTTCGCTGCGGTGCAGTCGGTGGATTCCCCGGAACTGGCGCGGCGCATCAGCCGCATCGCTGCGGAGGAGGGCTTGCAACCCCGGCTGCATGTCCAGGTGAAGCTGCGCCCCGATCCGGCCAAGGGGGGCTTCGAGCCCCACGACCTCAGACTGCAGTGGGAGGCGTTGCGGCAGCTGCCGGCCGTGCACTGGCAGGGGCTGATGGCCATCCCCCCCCTGGGGCTCGATGACGACGGGTTGCGGGCCTTCTTCCGGGAGGCCGTATCCCTGGCCGATGAGCTGCACCTGGAGGGGCGCTCACTGGGCATGAGTGGTGACTGGCCCCTGGCGGTGGCGGCCGGCAGCACCCTGGTGCGACTGGGAAGCACGCTGTTCGCCCCGGGGCCCCAGGGGGCGTCCCGGTTTGCTGAACGGTGAACGGCGGGTTGCCGTCGGCGTCGCCGGGCGCTATCTAAGAACATCCCCATGCGTGGAGCCGGAACGGTGTCGCTGTTCTCTCGCCTCAAGTCCGTCGTCACCGGCGACGATTACCTCGACGAGGGTGAGTACGACGACGATCTCGAGTACGGCGGCAGCACCGCCGACGACGAACCGGCAACCTCCATCGGCCGCAGCAGCGCCATCACCCCCATCGGCGCCTTCGATAGCCCCGACAGCTTCATCGGGTCCAACGTCATCGGCATGCCCGGCATCTCCACCAGCGCCGCCGAGGTGATCGTGATGGAGCCCCGCAGTTTTGACGAGATGCCCCGCGCCATCCAGGCCCTGCGGGAGCGCAAGACGATCATCCTCAATCTCACGATGATGGAGCCCGACCAGGCCCAGAGGGCGGTCGACTTCGTGGCCGGTGGCACCTTCGCCATCGACGGCCATCAGGAACGGGTGGGTGAGAGCATCTTCCTCTTCGCCCCCAGCTGCGTCACGGTGACCACCGCCAGCTCCGAAGAGTCGGCCTCGCCGAGCGTCATCAACCGTGAGCCCAGCAGTGCCGCCGCGGCCCCGAGCCCTGCCTGGGGCCGTGGCGATGCCCTCCAGGGCTGAGGTCACCCCGCTGCTGCCGTGTTCCCTCGGCGTCATCGGCCTGGGTCGCATGGCCCAGGCTCTGCTGTCGCCGTTGCTGGAGGACGATCGGCTGCTCCCGTCGGCCGTGGTCGCCAGTGTGGCCACCGCAGCTTCGGCCGAGCGTCTCACGACTGCGCTCGGCGTGAGTGTCGGCGTGGATGCCCGCCCCTGCCTGGCGGCACCGGTGCTGCTGCTGGCCCTCAAGCCCCAGCAGCTCGACGGATTGCTCGAATCCCTCGCCCCCCTGCCGCCGCCCCCGCCGCCCCCGCCGGGTCTGCCCAGACCCCTGCTGGTCTCGGTGCTGGCGGGGGTGCCCCTGCAGCGGCTGCACGGGGCTTTCCCCGGTTGGGATGTGGTGCGTTGCGTCCCCAACGCCCCGGCCCTCGTGCGTCGTGGTCTGATCGGTCTGAGCGGGACGGGGGCGCTGGCGCCGGCCGCCCGTCAGCTGGCCCATGCCCTGCTGTCCCCCGTCGGACAGGTGCTGGATCTGCCCGAATCCCAGCTTGATGCCTTCCTGGCGCTCACCTCCTCCGGGCCGGCCTTTGTGGCGGTCGTGATCGAAGCCCTGGCCGATGGTGGGGTTGCGGCCGGTCTGCCCCGGGCCCAGGCCCTGGAGCTGGCTCGGGCCATGGCCGCCGGCAGCCTGGACCTGCTTGAGCAGCGGCAGCTGCACCCGGCCCAGCTCAAGGACATGGTCGCCAGCCCGGGAGGCACCACCATGGCCGGCCTGCGGCGGCTGGAGGCCGCGGGGATCCGTTCGGCACTGATCGAGGCGGTGCTGGCGGCCTACGAGCGCAGCCGCGCCCTGGCCTAGCTGTCCCGCTTCTGCCCCAGGCGGGGTTCGGTGCCGGCCAGAAGCCGCTGCAGGTTGCTGCGGTGCCGCCACACCACCAGGGCCGAGGTGAGCGCCCCGAGGGCCAGCACCGGCGCCGGTGCGGCCGCGGCCAGCATCAGCAGGGGCAGGGCCACGGCGGCCGTGACGCTCGACAACGACACGATGCGGCTGACGCTCAGCACCGTGAGGAACACGCCGAGGCAGGCCAGGCCGACTGCGGGCACCAGCCCCAGCAGCACCCCCAGGGCCGTTGCCACCGCCTTGCCCCCGCGGCCGCCCAGCCACACGGGCCAGATGTGGCCCGCCAGTGCCAGAAGCCCGGCGGCCACCAGCCCCAGGGCTGCCGAGGTGGCCGGCACGGCGGCGGCAAGCCGCACGGCCGCGGTCCCCTTGAGGATGTCAGCGAGCAGCACCACCAACGCCGGGCCCTTGCCCACCTGCCGCAGCACGTTGGTGGCGCCGGTGGAACCCGATCCCTGCAGCCGCAGGTCGATGCCGGCGCACCAGCGGCCCGCCAGGTAGCCGCTGGGGATGGAGCCCAGCAGGTAGGCGGCGGCCAGCACCAGCACCGGGGGCAGCGGGTCGATGGCAGATGGGGTCACAGCAGGTCCTCCTCGTCACGCAGTTCGCGGGGGTCGGCGGCGAACACAAGCCAGAGGGGGAACTGCAGGATCGGGATCGCCACCGACCGCTCGCTGGCATCCACCACGATGAAGGGCAGGTCGCCCCGTTCCTCCAGGCGGTCGGCCCGCTCCACCAGGGGGCCTGGTTGCTCGAACAGCACCACGCCGCTGCCGGGGCCGAAGTCTTCCCGGCTGAGGCCGAGGCTGTCCTGCAGACCCCGGCGCCAGTCGCCCAGCCGTTCGGGTTCGCTGGCCAGCACCAGGGTCTGGAAGCGGTCGCCGTAGAGGTCGCCCAGCAGGCTGATGGCCGCCGCCGCCGCCAGCACGTTGCGGCCGCGGCTGCCCCCACTGGGCTGGGCCCCCCGTCCCCCCTGGTTGAGGAACCAGTCCTGCAGCAGCGCTTCGGTGTCGCCGTCGAGGCTGCGCCGCAGCCGCCAGGGTTCGGCATAGAAATCGGGCGCCTCCCGCCAGCTCTTCAGCCGGGAGCGGATGAGATCGGCATCGGCGGCGAAGGGGCCGCCGCCGCCGACGGCCGTGGCGACAGGGTCCGGGGTGGCGGGCTGCTGGTCGAGGGGCGAGGGTTGCAGGGTGACGGGCTCGGGCACCAGCGGCAGCTGTTCGGCGCTGCGGGCCAGCTCCTGCAGGGCCCCCACCAGGTAGTCCTGAAATCCCCGCACCCGACGGCTCAGGCCATCGGCCTGGCCGACGAAGTGGCGGTCAATCTCTTGCTGCAGCTGGTCACGCCGCTGCTCAAGGCTGCCGATCTCAGCGGCCAGCGCCTCCCGCTGCTGCTTCAGCTCGGTGAGGGCCAGCTCCTGCCAGGGGACGGCGGGGCCGTCGCCGATCTCGCTCACGGCATCAGGTGGGGCTCAGCTGTGCAGTCAAGCACCGGGGGCGGAAAGATTTTCTTCTTGCGAAGGAATGCGGTGGGTTCGCCCCACGGGCCTCCGGACCCCGTAAGACACAGAGACCCCCGCTGCGACCCTGATGCTCGCCACCGTCGTCTCACCCGCCATCGTGCGTCGCCTGCAGCGCCGCCTGCGACAGGTGCTGGGTGCGTCGGCACAGCTGGTGAGTGTGCAGGTGCTGGCGGGACAGCAGGGCTATGCCGGCCTCTGCACGGCCACCGGCGAGGTGTCCCATGTGCGCTTCAGCCAGGACGGTCGTGAGCTGCAGGTCAGCCCCCGCTTCCGTCTGCAGCGCTGGGAGCGGCGCCAGGCGGTCTGAGATGCGGCAGCCGCTGCTCCAGCTGCTCCTGCAGTCCGCGGGCGTCGAACAGCATCGGCAGCAGGTGGATGCTGCGCACCTCCTTGAACCAGAACAGCACCGGCAGCGGCCCCCAGAACAGGCGCCAGCCCTGCCAGTCGACGTAGAGGAACCGGCGGATCTCGTGGCCCGCCCGCTCCACCACGAGCGCTTCGGCCGTGAAGCACAGCCGCAGCAGGGCCGCCTGGCTGAGCAGAAACAGACCGAACAGAACGATTGGCAGGGCGCCCCGCCAGCCCACCGGTGAAAGGGCAACGGGCACGGCCAGCGCCATCACCCCGAGGGGCACCCAGGGCCGGGGCTGAAGGGTGATGCGGTCGGTGACGGCGTCGGCGGGAGTGGCAGCGGTCATGACGCGGGGTTGCCGAAGAGCAGCTGGGTGAGCATCACATCCGAGAGGGCGATCACCACCAGGATCATCACCACTGCTCCGGTGGTGCTGGTGCCCACCTCCCGGGGCCCACCGCGGGTGGTGAGCCCCCAGCCGCAGGCGATCACGGCGATCTCGAAGCCGAACACCGTGGCCTTGAGCAGCATCGACGGCACGTCGCTGGGCTGCATCCAGGTGCGCATCGAACTCCAGAACACCTGCGGCGGGATGCGATAGAGCGCGGTGCTGCTCTGCTGGCCTGACCAGGCCGCGACCGAGAAGAACAGCAGGCACTGCACCGGGGCCATCACCACCAGCGCCAGCAGGCGGGGCAGCAGCAGGTACTCGACCGGATCGGTGCGCAGCATCGTGATCGCATCGATCTGCTCGGTCACCTTCATGGTGCCCAGGGCTGCGGCGTAGGCCGTGGCCACCTTGCCCGTGACCAGCGTGGCGGTGAGCAGCGGGGCGATCTCGCGGGCCAGCCCCACCGCCAGGATGCCCCCCACCGTTGAGCCCGCCCCCTGGCGGGTGAGTTCGGCGGCCACCTGGATGTTGAACACAGTGCCGGCCGCCAGGCCCGTGATCGCCACCACCAGAAAGGTGCCGGGTCCGGCTTCCATCAGGCAGTCGGTGAGCTCCTTGAGGTTCACCCGCCCGCGGGCCAGCGCCGCCAGGGCCTGGCCGCCCATGATGGCGCTGGCCCCCAGGCGCCGCAGCCACCGCGGCAGCTTCATGGCCGCTCCGGCGCCGCCGGCCAGCGGCGCATCACCAGCAGCCCCAGCACCACCAGCAGGGCCGGCAGCAGGCCCATGCAGAGGCGGATGGCGATCAGGGCCGAGTCGGGCTGCAGGGCCCCACGGGTGGCCTGGTAGCCGCTCAGGCTCATCAGGTTGCCGAACAGAAAAAGGGCCAGGCTGATGCAGACCTTCTGGGCCAGCACCATCCAGGCGCTGAACTGCCCCGCCGGTTTCTCGGGGTCGGCATCGATGGCATCGGGCAGCAGCGACCAGGGGATCAGGTAGGCGGTCGAGGCCCCAACCCCCACGGCCACGATGGCGATCACCAGCAGCAGCAGTCGCAGGCCGTTGCCCCAGGAGCCGAGGGGGGCGACGGCCGGATCCAGCGGCACCAGCACCATGGCCGCCAGGCAGCCGCCGATCCACAGGGCCGTGCCCTGGCGCAGGGCCGGCAGGCGCCCCTGGTGATGGCAGACGCTGTTCCACAGCCACAGCCCCAGCAGGGTGCTGATCTGGAACGGCAGCAGGATCCAGTTGCTCCATCCTTCGGGCAACCGCATCACCACCGGCAGGAAGATGAGCGCTGCGGTCTGCATGATCTGCAGGGCGCACCACAGCAACAGGTAGAGGCCCAGCACCCGCAGGAAGCGGCCGTTGCCCTGCACCCGCTTGAGCAACCGTCGGGTGGTGCCGGCTTCGCTCTGGGGCCGCTGGCAGGTGCGGGCCGCCGGGGCGATGCCCCAGCCGCAGAGCAGCGCACTGGCACTCACGATCACCCCCGAGATCAGCCCCAGCCGTCCGTAGCTGGCGGCGTCGTGGTGATCGCGCAGCAGCAGCCCCCCCAGCACCAGGCCGATGAGGCTGGCAATGATCGAGCCGGTGAAGCGGGCCGTGTTGAGGCGGGTGCGCAGGCTGACGCTTGTGGTCAGTTCGGCGGCCAGGGCGGCGTAGGGCAGGTTCACCCCCGTGTAGAGGGTGTTGGCCACCACGGCGATGGCCACGAAGATCACAAAGCGGGTCCAGGGCCCGCCGGGGGGCAGCCACCACATGGCGGCCATGGCCATTCCCAGGGGCACGGCGCAGCCCAGCAGCCAGGGCAGCCGTGGCCCCCAGGGGGTGCGGGTCTTGTCGCTCAGCCAGCCCACCAGCGGGTCGTTGATCGCGTCCCAGAGCCGGGCGAGCATCAGCACGAGGCCGGCCATCCAGGGGGGCAGACCGGCGGCAGCGGTGTAAAAGACGAACAGGTAGAAGCCGATCAGCGAGGCGGCCATCCCCGTGCCGGCATCCCCCATGCCGTAGGAACCGATCAGCCGGATCCGCGCGGCGCCCCGCAGGTCATCCGCATCGCTGACCGGGACCGTTGGGGCCGGAGAGGTCTCTGGGGAAGCCAGACTCAAGGGCTGCGTCGCGTCGGCAGCCATAATGCAGGAGCTTGACGCGGCTCGGCGATCCTGGCATTCATCAGAATGCAGGGCGGGCTGCCGAATTGCGGGCGTAGTTTAGTGGTAAAACCTCAGCCTTCCAAGCTGATGATGCGGGTTCGATTCCCGCCGCCCGCTTCCTTTTCTCAATAAGGGTTTTCGGCTCAAAGCCCTTGCTGCGACTGGCGTTAGGGCTTCCAGCCTCTGCCAGCGCCTGATGGCCCGTGCCAGGCTGTGAGGCGAAACATCTCACCAAACGTCTCACATGCCGGCGGCCCGTGACTGGGAGGACACGATCAGGGCGGTGGTGTCTCACGCCCTGTCTCAGAAGGGCTGTCGTCGTGGCTGGACGGTGCTCAATCACCGTGGTCATGCGCGCCTGAACATCGCTGCTGGGGCTGGACGGGGCAGGCGCCGGCAGGTGCTTCTTCCCATTCCGTGGGAGTGCGACCAGATCGACCACATCCGCGATGCGGTGGTTCAGGTCTACGAGGAGTTCCAGCAGGGCATCGAGCCCGATGCCTGCGTGGCACGCATGCCCCGTGCCGATGGATCGAGGGCAGCAGAGGAGGAGTTCGGTTCAGGCCGCGGTACTCAGACAGGGCACCCCGGCAGGCCCAGGCACAGGGGAATGGCGGCAGTGCTGGCCCCGGCGGACTGGGACGAGCTGATCGCTGCTTTCCGGGAGCACAAGCCGAGGCCTAGAAGCTGAACCGTGGCGAGATCAAGCCCTCGACCTGGCATCGGGTCTACCGGCACCCCATGAACCACCTGCTCGGTGCGGTGGCTGCGGTTGCCCCACCGCAGAACGCCAAGCAGCTGCTGGAGACCCTGGCGCGGATCTGGGCGGACAAGCCGGGCGGACGCACCCGCCAGATCCAGATTCA
>CAZWFG010000099.1:0-7825 GCA_964632245.1 uncultured Synechococcus sp.
CCAGCACCGCCTTGGTGAGGGCGATGTGGGTGTTGGGGTAGGCCAGGGCCCAGTCCTCCCGCACCCCGAGCACCTTGCCGGGATGGCCCGACCAGATCTCCAGATCACCCACGATCGGGGTGCCGCGTCCCTCCATCTGGGCCCGGCGGTTCCAGGGCTCCCCGACGCAGTAGCCGTCGATGCTGCCGTCCTTGAGATCCGCCAGCATCTGGGCCGGCGGCAGCGTCTGCAGATGCACGTCGCGGTCGGGATCGATGGCGTGGGCGGCGAGCCAGTACCGCAGCAGCAGGTTGTGCATCGACGCCGGATGGACGATGCCGAGGGTGTGGGGCTCGCGGTTGTGTTGCAGCAGATAGTCGCGGTAGGCCTCCACCGACGCCACACCCTGCTCGGCAAGGCGGTTGGCGAGGGTGATGCCATTGCCGTTGCGGCTGAGGGTGAGGGCGGTGACGATCGGCAGGGGGGCATCGCCATGGCCACCGGCCGTCATCCAGGTGGGCATGCCCGACGGCATCAGGGCCGCATCGAGGGTGGCGTCGACGAGGCCGTCGGTGACGCCGCGCCAGCTGGTTTCACGCACCAGCTGCACCTCGTCGAGTCCATGCTTGGCGAAGAGTCCCCTGGCTTCAGCCACGGCCAGGGGCGCACAGGCGGCCAAGGGCAGAAAGCCGAGATCGAGGTTCACCTTCTCCAGACCATGACGCGGCAGCACGCGGTGGGTCTTGGCCTGCCATTGCTTGACCCGCTTCTGACGGTTGAGGAAGTAGATGATTTCAGAGCGCAGGCTGTAGTAGCTGGGATGGTGGACCACCTGCAGCCGTTGGCGGGGTCGCGGAATGTCGACCTCAAGCACTCCGCCGATGCGCGAGCCGGGGCCGTTGGTGAGCATCACGATCCGATCCGACAGCAGCACCGCCTCGTCGACGTCGTGGGTGACCATCACCGCCGTCAGTTCGTGCTCGTTGCAGATCTGCATCAGCTTCTCTTGCAGATTGCCGCGGGTGAGTGCATCGAGGGCACCGAAGGGTTCATCGAGCAGCAGCAGCTTGGGTCGGATGGCCAGGGCCCGGGCAATGGCCACCCGCTGGCGCATACCACCCGACAGCTGCAGGGGTGACTTGTCGGCAGCGTGGCTGAGGCCGACCATGGTGATGTGCTCTTCAATGACGCGGTGGCGCTCGGCGCTCGTCAACTCGGGCATCACCTCATCCACCGCCAGCGCGATGTTTTCGCGCACGCTGAGCCAGGGGAGCAGCGAGTAGTTCTGGAACACCACCATCTTGTCGGGGCCTGGGCGGCGCACCGCTTCACCATCAAGCAGCACGGTGCCGTCGGTGGGAAGGTCAAGGCCGGCGATCATGTTGAGCAGGGTGCTCTTGCCGCAACCGGAGTGGCCGATCAGGGAAATGAACTCCCCCTTGCGGATCTCGAGATCAATGCCCTTGAGGGCAAGATAATGGCCACCGCCGCTCAGCGGGAAGTCCTTGGCAACATCCTGAACAGAAACAAGAGATGTCATGGCATCAAAGGGAAGAACGGTAGAACCACCAGAAGGTGAGAAGCATCGACAACATCAACAAACAGCGACCCACAAGAAAACGGATGACATTGGCAGGCTTATACAGACGCTGCTCAAAGGCGGCGATGCGATCTGAAACTTGCTGGAACGGTTTCAGAAGAAAGGGATTGATCACAGTTCAGCGGGCAATGCGGGTCTGCAGCCAGGCCATGCCGCGATCGAGCAGCAGGCCGATGGCACCGATCCAGATCACCCCCAGCACAATGTCAGACACATAACCGTTCTGGTTGGCATCCCAGATGAAGAAGCCGATCCCCGGCGTACCCGGCATCACGATCTCGGCAGCGATGATGGCCAGCCAGGCCAGGCCGATGGAGATGCGCAGACCAGTGAAGATGTAAGGGAGGGCCGAGGGGATCAGAATCTTGGTAAAGAAACGACGCTGGGACATCTGCAGCACCAGGGCAACATTGCGATAATCCTGCGGAATCTGCCGTACACCCTCGGCCGTGTTGATCAGGATCGGCCAGATCGACGTGATGAAGATCACGAAGATGGCCGCCGGCTGGTTCTGCTGAAACAACACCAGCGCGATCGGCACCCAGGCCAGGGGAGCAATCATCCGCAGAAACTGGAAGAGCGGATCGAAGGCTCGATTGAGGTTCTTGCTGAGGCCCACAGCGATGCCCACGGCAATGCCAACGATCGCCGCCAGGCTGTAGCCCAGAGCCACCCGCGAGAGGCTGCTCATGGTGTGCAGAAACAGCCCCTTGTCGAGTCCGCCACGATCAAAGAAGGGGTATAGCAGCAGATCACGGGTGCGTTCTTCGGTCCAGAGGCTAAGGGGCCCCGAGAGCTTGGTGAGGCCCAGGCTGGCACTGAGCTGCCAGAAGAGCAGAAAACCACCGATGCCGAGCAGCGGCAGAAGGATGGAGCGGGTGCGGGTCATGGTGTTGAAGACAGAGAAGTGGCAGCGGAGTAGTTCAGAAGAGAAACGTCAGCGTTTGATCTTCAGGCTGTTGAGATAGGCCTGAGGATTGGCCGGGTCGTAGATGACGCCATCAAAGAAGACTTCGCGGCCGCGGCTGGAGCTGGTCGGAATGTCCTTCGCTGGGACTCCCAACTCCTTGGCCGCCTGACGCCAAAGGTCCTCCCGGGTAACACGGTCATTGATGGCCTGGGCCTGGGCTAGCGAATCAACAACCCCTGGATAGAACTTCCAGCGCAACGATTCGACCAGGAACCAGAGGGTAAGGCTCTTGTAGGGATAGGAGATCACACCGCGGTCGCTGTTCCAGTACAGGGGCCCCAGCCGCGGATCCTTGACAATCTGATCTTTGCTGCCAAGGACATACTCACCGCGCAGGCTCTTCTCCAGCACCGGCACGGGCACGTTGTACCACTTACGGGAACCCAGAATCCGGGCAGCCGCAGGCTTGTTGGCGGGCTGATCCAGCCAGCGCTGGGCTTCAATCAGGCCCTTGAGCAAGGCCACGGAGGCTTTGGGATTGGCATCCACCCAGTCCTTGCGGACGGCAAGGTACTCCTCCGGGTGTGCTTTCCAGATCTGGGCCGTGGTGGCAGCCAGATACCCCAGACGGTCGTTGCTGATGCGCATCGGCCAGGGGTCACCTGTGGAAAAAGCCTCCATGGTTCCGGTCTTCATGCCCTGAAGCGTCTCGGGAGCAGGCACCGTCAGCAGCTCAACATCACGGTCCGGATTGACTCCTCCGGCAGCCAGCCAGTAGCGGATCCAGATGTCCTGATTGGCCTTGGGGAAGGTGTAGGCCGCCCTGAAGCGACGCCCTTGCGTCTTTTGAAATGTCGTGAAGAAGCCCGGTGAACTGGTCTTCAGATCAGCCGAGAGGTTCCCGTCGCGAACACTGTTAGCCGCCGCAATGCCATTGCCCTGGCTCATCAGCATCGCCAGGATGACCATCGGCACCTTCTTGCCGTTGGTGAGGGCGCCTTCGCTGATCATCTGAGGCATCGGCAGCTGCCATTGGCCGCCATCAATGCCACCGCCGGCGCTACCCAGAACCACATTGTCGCGGGCCGCCGACCAGCTGGATTGCTTGCTGAGCTTCACGTCCAGCCCGTGGCGGGCGAAGAAGCCCTTCTCAACCCCCACCACCAATGGCGCAGCTTCAAGAATTGGCACGAATCCAAGGCTGATGCTCTGGGTTTCAAGGCCGGCATCCGCCCGTACCACTGGTGGGGTCGATGAGGTCGATCCGGTCCCGGTCCGGTCGGGGGGATTGCCCAGACAGGCCGTCAGCAGGACAAGTGAGGCCAGAGAACCGGAGAGGGCGCTGAGACGGCGACGGAACAGCGTCATGGTCAGTTAGCAAGGGAACTTGACTGGGGCAGACCCCACACAAGCGGGCGCAAAGACACAACATTCCGTGCAGCTTCCCTGGCAGACAGGTGGTTGCGATCGGGATGGATTGTGCAATCTGCGCTGAAAGCGTCGTCGACTCTGGTTGAGCCTTCAGAAGCCTCAGTGATGCCGGTGTTGCTGAACTGTAGGGGGATGGAAATCGGCGCTGGGGGGCTGCCGCCGGCAGCCGTTGTGATGCGGCCGATCAGAGCAGCTGATGGACAGGCGACCTAATGTCTGAGCACGGCCTCTACGCCAATCCCGGCATGTTTCAGGGACGCTGCATTGCCTTGGCCAGCCGCCACGGCAAGGAGACTGTGCTGGCCCGCCCCTTGCAGGCCGGGCTGGGCCTCTCGCTGCAGCTGGCGACAGCCTTCGACACCGACAGCCTCGGCACCTTCAGCGGCGAACGCGAACGCCCCGCCGATGCCGCCACCACCTGTCGCCGCAAGGCCGAAGCCGCCATGGCCGAACTCAACCTGGACCTGGGCATCGCCAGCGAGGGCAGCTTCGGCCCCCACCCCGCCGTGCCGCTGCTGGCGGTGGGTCACGAATGGCTCACCCTGGTCGATGCCCGCCAGGGGCTGGTGGTGAGCGAACAGCTGGTGCACACCGCCACCAACTTCAGCCAGCGGCGGGTGGCCGGTGTTGCCGACCTCGACGGCTGGTTGCGACAGGTGGGCTTTCCCCACCATGGCTTGATCGTGCGCCCCAGCCGTCCCGGCCAGGACCGTGCCCCCACGCCAGGCCTGAGCAAGGGCATCGTCAGCCTCGACGGCCTGCAGGAGGCCATCGAACGGGCACTGCCCCACGCCGACGACGGTCTGGCCCTGGTGGAGACCGACATGCGCGCCCACCTCAACCCCACCCGCATGGCCAGCCTCCGCCGACTGGCCTTTCGGCTGGTGCGGCGGCTGCGCAGCACCTGTCCGGCCTGCGGAGCCCCGGGCTGGGGGTTGGTGGCCACCGTGGCGGGGCTGCCCTGCGACTGGTGCGGCACCCCCACCGAACTGGTGGCCCACGAACGACACGGCTGCGTGGCCTGCCACCACGAGAGCGAACACCCCCGCCGCGATGGCCTCAGGGCAGCGGATCCGGGCCACTGCCCACAGTGCAACCCGTGAGCTGCCGTTCCGGCGGATGCTGCGCCAGCACCTGGCGCAGATAACGACCCGTGTGCGAGGTGGGATGGGCCGCCACCTCTTCTGGCGTGCCACAGACGACGATCTCGCCACCGCGGCTGCCACCTTCGGGACCGAGATCAATGATCCAGTCGGCGCAGCGAATCACATCGAGGTTGTGTTCGATCACCAGGATCGAATTGCCCTTGTCGACGAGCCGCTGCATCACCTCCATCAGCTTGTGCACGTCGTAGAAGCTGAGGCCGGTGGTGGGTTCGTCAATCAGATACAGGGTCTTGCCGGTGGCCCGCCGCGACAGTTCGCTGGCCAGCTTCACCCGCTGGGCCTCACCGCCCGACAGGGTCGGGGCCGGCTGACCGAGCTTGACGTAACCCAGCCCCACATCGACCAGCGTGCGCAGGCGGTCGGCGGCCTGGGGGATGGCGCTGAAGACATCGGCGGCCTGCTCCACCGTCATCTCGAGCACATCGGCAATGGTGAAGCCGCGGTATTTCACCTGCAGCGTCTCGCGGTTGTAGCGGGCGCCGCGGCAGACATCACACTGCACGTAAACGTCTGGCAGGAAGTTCATCTCAATCACATTGACCCCCTGGCCGCTGCAGGCCTCGCAGCGACCTCCCTTGACGTTGAAGCTGAACTGCCCCACCTGATAGCCGCGGGCCTTGGCCTCGACGGTGGCGGCGAACACCTGCCGGATCGGATCAAAGGCACCGGTGTAGGTGGCGGGGTTGGAGCGGGGGGTGCGGCCGATGGGGCTCTGGTCGATGACGATCACCTTGTCGATCGCCGCGATGCCCTGCAGATCGTCGAGGCCCGCCGGGAACGGCACCTTGAGGCCCAGGCGATGCTCCAGAGCCGGATGCAGCAGTTCATTGACCAGGGTGCTCTTGCCACTGCCGCTCACCCCCGTCACCGCCACCAGCCGCCCGAGCGGAATCTCGACCGTGAGGCCCTGCAGATTGTTGCGGCTGGCATTCACCAGCGTCAGGCGGCGGCTGCCGCTGCTGCGCCGTTCCGCCGGTGTGGGAATGGCACGGCGACCGCTCAGGTAGGCGCCGGTGAGCGACTCCTCGGCGGCCATCAGGTCGGCCAGGCCCCCCTCGGCGACGATGCGACCGCCGTGGATGCCGGCTCCGGGGCCGATGTCCACCAGGTGGTCGGCAGCACGGATGGTGTCTTCATCGTGTTCGACCACGATCAGGGTGTTGCCCAGGTCGCGCAGCTTGAGCAGGGTCGCCAGCAGCCGGTCGTTGTCGCGCTGGTGCAGGCCGATGCTCGGTTCATCGAGCACGTAGAGCACCCCGGTGAGACCGGCGCCGATCTGGGTGGCCAGGCGGATCCGCTGGGCCTCGCCACCCGAAAGGGTCATGGCGGGCCGGTCGAGGGTGAGGTAATCAAGCCCCACATCGATCAGAAAGCGCAACCGCAGGCGGATCTCGCGCAGCACCAGGTCAGCGATGCGGATCTGGCGTTCGCTCAGCAGCGCCCCGTCGTCGGTGGCACCGTGGCCCATGAGCGCTTCGATGCGTTCGAGCCCTTCGGAAACGCTCACCGCCGTAAGGTCAGTGATGCCGTAGGGGCCCAGCCGCACCGCCAGGGCCTCGGGCCGCAGGCGCTGGCCGGCACAGTCGGCGCAGGCCACCAGGTCCTGGTACTTCTCCAGTTTCTGCCGGGCAGCCTCACCGCCGGCATCCCGCAGCTGACGCTCCAGGATCGCCAGCACCCCCTCGAAGGGACGCTCGTAGCCACCGGCCTTGCGGTAGCGGCTGTCGGCTTCGACGCGGATCGGCTCGACGGTGCCGAACAGCACCGCCTCCTGCTGGGTGCGGCTGAGCTGGTTCCAGGGGGTCTTGAGCTCGAACGAATAGGCCTGGCCGACGCTGTACAGCAGCGAGAAGTAATAGCTGTTCTCCTTGTCGCTCCAGGGGGCGATGGCGGCATAGACCGGCAGGGTCGGATCGGGCACCACCCGCGCCTCGGTGAACCGCCGCAGAAAACCGATGCCGTGGCAGGCCGAACAGGCGCCGTAGGGGCTGTTGAACGAGAACAACCGCGGCGAGAGCTCCTCGATCACGGCGCCATGTTCGGGGCAGGCGAAGTTCTCGGAGTACAGCCGCTCCCGTTCCACTCCCTCGGGCAGCTCCTCACCGGTCTTGGGCACCACCTCCACCAGGGCCAGCCCATCGCCCCGCTTGAGGGTGGTGCGCAGGGAATCGGTGAGCCGTTCCTGCACACCCTCGCGGGCCACCAGCCGGTCGACCACCACTTCAATGTCATGGGCGTGGTTCTTGTCGAGCTCGATGTTGTCGGCCAGTTCACGCACTTCACGGTTGATGCGCACCCGGGCGAAACCCTCGGCGGCCAGCCCGCTCAGCAGCTTGGTGTGGGTGCCCTTCTTGCCCCGGACCACCGGCGCCAGCAGCTGATAACGGCAGCCCTCGGGCAGCTGCAGGATGTGGTCCACCATCTCGTCGATGGTCTGGGGCCGGATCGGCCGTTCGCAGTGGGGGCAGTGGGGTTCACCCGCGCGGCCGAACAGCAGGCGCAGGTAATCCTGGATCTCGGTGACCGTGCCGACCGTCGAGCGCGGATTGTGGCTGGTCGACTTCTGATCAATCGAGATGGCCGGCGACAGCCCTTCGATGGCATCGACGTCGGGCTTGTCAACCTGCCCCAGAAACTGGCGGGCGTAGCTCGAGAGGCTCTCGACGTAGCGCCGCTGACCTTCAGCAAAGATCGTGTCGAAGGCCAGGGAACTCTTGCCGCTGCCGCTGACGCCGGTGA
>CAZWFG010000100.1:0-949 GCA_964632245.1 uncultured Synechococcus sp.
GACGGTTCGGCCCTGGCCCCGATCCTCGGCTGCGACCTCGACACGGCCGTCGTCGACCAGGCCGGCGCCAACGCCGAGCGGGCCGGTGTGGCCCCCTGGCTTGACCTCAAGGTCGGCGGCCTGGTGGATCTGCAGCCCCCTCCGGGACCCGGTCTGGTGGTGTGCAATCCGCCCTATGGCCACCGGCTCGGCGATCCGGAGGCCCTGGAAGGGCTCTATGCCCAGCTGGGGGAGGTGCTGCGCGAGCGCTGCGGCGGCTGGACCCTGTGGCTGCTGAGCGGCGAACCGAAGCTGACCGGGGCCCTGCGGCTCAAGGCCAGCCGCCGCATCCCGGTCAGCAACGGCGGCATCGACTGCCGCTGGCTGCGTTACGACCTGCGTTAACGACCCAACAAGGTGCGGGTGGTGCGCGACAGGCCGGCGGTGGTCTGGGGCAGGTAGGGCCCCTTGAGCTGGCCACCGCCCAGCCGCAGCAGCAGTCCCGCCAGCACCAGGTCGGCGGCCCCCACCAGCAGCAGTGCCGGCAGCCAGGCCATCCCCCGGCCCTGCACCAGCCACAGCACCAGGGCTGCATGGCCCACGAGCAGCGAACCGGTCAGCAGCACCAGGGCTGTGCCCACCATCAATCCCCCCACGATCAGCCGTCGCTTCTCGCGGTCGGCCTCCTGCAGCGCCACCTGCACGTGCAGGTCGAACACCGAGGTGACCAGGGTGGCCAGCTTGCCGGCGGTGCTCTGTCGGGCGGTGTCAGCCATGGCCTCAGCGGCGGCGGCCGCTGCTCAGCAGCAGTCCGGCCAGCAGACCCACCCCTGCGGCGATGCCCACCGCCAGCAGCGGCTGCTCGCGCACCGGCTTCTCGAGCTTCGGCCGCAGGTTGCTGTTCAGGTCATCCAGCAGTTGCTCCAGCTGTTCTTCCAGCGGTTGCAGGCTGTCGCCCAGCCGGCGGCCC
>CAZWFG010000100.1:959-6334 GCA_964632245.1 uncultured Synechococcus sp.
GTCGTGCAGGTCTTGAGGGCGACGCCGTTCCAGCCCAGCCGGCGGCCCTGCTCCCCGGCCACCTCCAGAAAACCCACCAGCTGCTCCCGGATGGCGCCGGCCGTGCGGCCCGTCTGGTCCGAGATCACGGTCACCACCTCGTCGAGGCTGCCGCGGGTGCTGGCCAGCGCGTCCTGGGCCACCTGGGGCCATTCGTGCTGGATGCGGGGCAGCAGTTCGCCGAAGCGTTCCCGGAAGCGATCACCCACCTGGGTGAGGGCGGACTGGTCCATGGTGTGGGGCGGCAGGGCATTCTTCTCTGCAAGCTATGCACGCCGGGGCGTTTCGGCAGCAGGGGAACCGAACCGGGGGCGCTGCAGGCCCTTCCCCCTTGTGGTCCGCGGCACCATCGCTACGCTCGCCCATGAGATCCGCGGGCGTCGACCAGCCTGATCCCGTTGGTTCACATCAATCAGGTCAGCCTCAGCCACTTCAAGTCGTTCGGCGGCACGGTCACCATCCCGCTCGAGCCGGGCTTCACGGTGGTCACCGGCCCCAACGGCTCCGGCAAGAGCAACATCCTTGACGGCATCCTCTTCTGTCTCGGCCTCGCCAGCAGCCGTGGCATGCGGGCCGATCGCCTGCCCGATCTGATCAACAGCGCCATCCTGCGCGAGGGCCGCGCCGCCGAAACCAGCGTCACCGTGCGTTTCGACCTGGCCGAC
This sequence comes from uncultured Synechococcus sp., assembly GCA_964632245.1. Classification (GTDB taxonomy): domain Bacteria; phylum Cyanobacteriota; class Cyanobacteriia; order PCC-6307; family Cyanobiaceae; genus CAIQIA01. Next base: position 1,664 of record CAZWFG010000100.1, read on the forward strand.
TGGGCACCCGACCCTGCCGAAGACGGCCTCGAAGCGCCGGCCGAGGGCCCCTGGATCCAGGCCGGCCAGCGGGAGTGGTCCGTCACCCGCCGCCTGCGGGTCGCCCCCGGGGGCACCTACAGCAGCACCTACTTCGCTGAAGGCCAGCCCTGCACCGCCCAGCAGCTGCAGACCCAGCTGCGGCGCCTGCGGGTCGACCCCGAAGGCAGCAATGTCGTCATGCAGGGCGATGTCACCCGCATCGTCTCGATGAGTCCCCGGGAGCGGCGCGGCATCATCGACGAGCTGGCGGGTGTGGCCCTGTTCGACGGCCGCATCGCCCAGGCCCGCGCCAAGCTCGATGAGGTGCAGGAGCGGCAGGAACGCTGCCGCATCGTCGAGACCGAACTGCACACCGCCCGCGCCCGGCTCGACCGCGATGCCCAGCGCGCCCGCCTGTACCAGAGCCTGCGGGAGCAGCTGCAGCTGGGGCGGTTGCAGGAGCAGGTGCTGCGCGTTGAGGAGGGGCGCCGCCAGCGCCAGGCCCTGGTCGAACAGCTGCAGCAGCTGGAGCAACGCCGCCAGGCGCTCGACGAGGCCCTCCTCACGGACGCCCAGGCGGTCGAGGCCGCTGCCGCCACCCTCGCCCAGCTGCAGCAGGAGGTGCGTTCCCTTGGCGAAGAACAGTTGCTGCAGGCGCAGGGAGAACTGGCGGGTCTCGACAGTGCCGACCGCGAGCGGCAACGGCGTCACGAGCGGTTGCAGCAGGAGCAGAGCACCCTTGAGTCAGAACGCGGTCAGCAGCGCCGCACCCGTCAGGAGCTGCAGCAGCAGCGCCAGGAGCTGCAGTCCAGCGCTGACGATCCGGCCCTGGCCCAGGGGGAGGCCGACACCCGTGCCGCCGCCGCCGCCGTTGACCTCAGCCGCCGCCGTCTGGCCGAGGTGGCGGGTCGCTCTGGGGCCTGGTTCGAGGATGACCAACGCCGCCGCCAGCGCCTGCGCGAGCTCGAGGCCACCCTTGAACCGCTTCGTGCCGAAGCGGTGCAGGCCGAGGAACGGCGCCATCAGGAGCACGACCGCCTGGCCGAGCTCGCCGGCGAAGTCGAGGACGAAGCCCGGCGCCTGGGCCAGGCCCGGGAGCAGCATGAGGGGGTCGAACAACGGTGGCGCGAGGCCCAGCGGGCCGCCGAGGCCGCCCGCGAGGTGGTGCGGGAACGGGCCGAAGCCCTGGCTCTGCAGCAGCGCACCCGCTCTCGCCTCGAACAGGAGCAGCAGCAGCTCGAGCGCGAGATCGCCCGGCTGGACAGCCGCCGCGAGGTGCTGCACGAAAGCCGCGGCACCGGTGCCCTGCGCCTGTTGCTTGAGGCCGGTCTGGAGGGGATTCACGGTCCCGTGGCCCAGCTGGCCGAAGTGGAGGAACGGTTCCGGGTGGCCCTTGAGGTGGCCGCCGGCTCGCGGCTCGGCCAGGTGGTGGTCGACGACGACGGCATCGCCGCCCGGGCCATCGCCCTGCTCAAGAGCCGCCGGGCCGGCCGGCTCACGTTCCTGCCCCTCAACCGCCTGCGGGCGGGTGCCGGCGGTGGCGGTGCCCTCGACCGCGGGAGCCCGACCATGGCGCCCGGCTGCCTCGGCCGTGCCGTTGATCTGCTGCACTTCGAGCCCGTCTATGGCGATGTGTTCCGCCATGTCTTCGGCGACACCCTCGTCTATGCCGACCTGGACCAGGCCCGTCGCGCCATGGGCCGCCAGCGCCTCGTCACCCTGGAGGGCGATCTGCTGGAGCGCAGCGGCGCCATGACCGGCGGCAGCCTGCAGCAGCGGGGGGACCGGCTGGGGTTCGGGCGGGCGGCGGAGGGGGATGCGGCTGAGCCGCTGCGGCAGCGGCTGCTCGAGCTGGGCGACACCCTGCTGGCGGTGCGTCGCAGCGAGGTCGATGAGGGCCGCGCCCTGGAGCAGGCCCAGGCCACCACGGCGGCCCTGCGCCAGCAGGAGGCCGCCCTGCAGGCCGAGCACGCCGCCGCCCTACGGGCCCTGCAACCCCAGGAGCAACGGCTGGCGACCCTTGAGCAGCGCCACCGCCGCAGCCAGGAGCTGCTGGCCGCCGAAGCCGATCGCCTCGAGGACCTGGCCCGGCGGTTGCAGCCACTGGAAGACGAACGCGGTGCACTGCTGGCCGCAGCCGACCACGACCAGGGCGCCGCCGCCGGCGGCCAGTGGCAGCAGCTGCAGCAGGCCCTCGAGCAGGCCGAGGCGGTGCTGGCCGAGGCCCGGCAGCGCCAGGAGGCCCTGCAGGACCAGGGGCGCCAGCGGGCCCTCACCCTCACCCGGGTGCTCAGCCAGCTCGAGGGCCTCGAGGTGGAGGGGCAGCGCCTGCAGGGGCGGGCCGAGGCCCTGGAGGTCGAGGCCCGGGAGCTGGCCGAGCGGCGCCAGCACGACCAGCAGCAGCGGGCGGTCCTCGAACAGCGGCTGGCCGAGCTGCAGGAACGGTTCGGGGAGCAGCGCCGGCAGCGGGATGCCGCCGAGACCGCCCTGGCGGGTCTGCGGCAGCAGCAGCAGCAGCGGGGCTGGGAGCTCACCCAGCTGGGTGAACGCCGCCAGTCGCTGGAGGAGGAGCAGCGCCGCCTCGAGCAGCGCTTGGACCAGGAGGAGCGGGCGTTGCCCGATCCCCTGCCGGAGGTGCCCGTGGCGCTACGGGAGGCTGGCCTCGAGGCCCTCGGCCGTCAGCTCGACGATCTGCAGCGCCGGATGGAGCAGCTTGAGCCGGTCAACATGCTGGCCCTCAGCGAACTGGAGCAGCTCGATGCCCGCCTGGCAGAACTGGCCGAACGGCTGGAGGTGCTCGACAGCGAGCGCCAGGAGCTGCTGGTGCGTGTCGAGACCGTGGCGACCCTGCGCCAGGAGGCCTTCCTTGAGGCCTTCCGTGCCGTGGATGGCCATTTCCGCAGCATCTTCGCCGGCCTCTCCGATGGGGAGGGGCATCTGCAGCTCGACAACAACGACGATCCCCTGGAGGGCGGCCTCACGCTCGTGGCCCATCCCCGCGGCAAGGCGGTGCGGCGGCTGGCCTCCATGTCCGGCGGTGAGAAGTCGCTCACGGCCCTCAGTTTTCTGTTCGCTCTGCAGCGTTTCCGCCCCTCTCCCTTCTATGCCCTCGACGAGGTCGACAGCTTCCTCGACGGCGTCAACGTCGAGCGCCTGGCGGCCCTGATCGCCCGCCAGGCCTCAGAAGCCCAGTTCGTGGTGGTCAGCCATCGCCGGCCGATGATCGCCGCCAGCCGCCGCACGATCGGCGTCACCCAGGCCCGCGGTGCCCACACCCAGGTGGTGGGCATGCCCACGGCGGCCTGACCCGGCGGCGATCCTGAGACACAATGGCTCGATCAAGACTTCAGGCCTTGCAGGCGCCGACCCCACCCGAAGCCCCCCAGCCCCCCTCCGACCGCCTCTGGCTGCGGTCGGAACTGATGGGCACCCAGGTCATCACCCGCGACAGCGGCCGGCGGCTGGGGGTGGTCGGAGAAGTGGTGGTCGACATCGACCGCCGCGAGGTGGTGGCCCTGGGGCTGCGCGACAACCCCCTCACCCGCTTTCTGCCGGGCCTGCCCCGCTGGATGCCCCTCGATCGCATTCGCCAGGTGGGGGATGTGATCCTGGTCGATTCGGTCGATTCCCTCGCGGAACGGTTCGACCCTGACCGCTACAGCCGGGTGATCAACTGCCAGGTGATCAGCGAATCCGGCGAGCAGCTCGGCCGGGTGCTGGGGTTCAGCTTCGACATCGAAACCGGTGAACTCACCACCCTGGTCATCGGCGCCATCGGTGTGCCGCTGCTGGGGGAAGGCATCCTCAGCACCTGGGAGCTCACGGTGGATGAAATCGTCAGCTCCGGACCTGATCGGATCATTGTCTACGAAGGTGCCGAGGAGAAGCTCAAGCAGCTCAGCAGCGGCCTGTTCGAGAAGCTCGGCATCGGTGGCGCCGGCCTCGAACGCGAAGAGCGGGAGCGTTATCGCCTCAATCCGGTGCCGGTCGAGAATCAGTTGCCCGCCGGTGAACCCAGCGTGCAGGAGCAACGGCGCCTGCGGGCCTCGGAGGCGGAGCGCTTCGCCCCCGAAGAAGAGCTCGAATACCTCGAAGTGGAACGGCCCCGGGTGACCCGCGAGCCGCGGCGTCGGTATCTCGATGAAGACGAGGGGCCCCTGGATGTCGAGGCCGAACCCCTTGAACCCCGCAGCCGATCGGCCCAGCGCCCGCGCCCCCGTCCACCCCTCGACGACGACCCCTGGGCCTGATCCGGGCAGGCTCAGTCCTGGGACCTGAAGTCGAGCGACGCTGAATTGACGCAGAACCGTTCTCCCGTGGGGGCCGGTCCGTCGTTGAACACATGGCCCAGGTGGGAGCCACAGCGGCGGCAGCGGATCTCAACCCGCCGCATCCCGTGGCTGGTGTCCTCATGGCGGCTGATGGCCTCCGGGTTCACCCCTTCCCAGAAGCTGGGCCAGCCTGACCCCGAGTCGTACTTGCTGTCGGAGCGGAACAGATCGGCACCGCAGCAGATGCAGGCGTAGGTGCCGCGCCCCTTGTGGTTCCAGTAGATCCCGGTGAAGGCCCGCTCGGTGGCCCCCTCCCGCGTCACCTTGTACTGCTCCGGCGTCAGCCGGCTGCGCCACTCCTGATCCTGCGTCGCGTCCG
>CAZWFG010000100.1:6434-7784 GCA_964632245.1 uncultured Synechococcus sp.
CGGCAGCAGGTCGAGCACAAGGTCCGCCAGGCGATCCACGGCCCCCGGGGCTCCCCGCAGCTGGCCCAGTTCCGTGCGCATGTCGGCCAACCGCTCCGGGTGGGCCAGCCAGTCGTCGGCCTCGGCGGCGATGGCCTCGGGGCTGATCCGCCCCACCCGTTCGGGCACCACCGCTCGCCCGGCGCTGATGTTCGGCCACGACAGAAAGCCATGGTGCCGCAGCCGCCAGGCGGTCAGCGCTGCATTCAGCAACCGCCGCACCAGCGGCAGGCGCGCCAGCACCCCCAGGCCCCCGTCCCAGGCCTGCATCACCTCCAGGTGCTGGGTGGGCACGATCACCAGCATCGGCACCCCCAGGGCCCCCAGTTCGGCCGTGTTGGCCCCCACGGTGGTCAGGGCCAGGCTGCAGCGCCCCAGGGCCGCATGGGCCGGGTGGTCCAGCAGCAGCCGCAACCGTGTGCCGCTCGCCGTTTCGAGCCATTCGCATCCGTCGGCCTCCAGCCGTCGGGGCACCTGGCTGCCGTAGAGGCGGCTGAAGGGACTGGCCGGGCCGGCGTAGGCCATCAGTTCCTCGGCGCTGGTGGTGGGAGCCACCGGCAGCACGAACTGCACCTCGGGTCGCAGCCGCCGCAGTTCGTCGGCTGCCCGCAGCAGAAACGGCACCCCCACCAGCAGCTTGGCCCGCTTGGAGCCGGGCAGCACCGCCACCCAGGGACCCCCCTCCAGGGGGGAGGCACCCGCCCGGGCCGAGGCCGACACATCGGCCATCAGGTCCCCCACCACCGTGCAGCGGTCCTGCCAGCGGCGGGCCAGCTGTCCGGCGGCCGCCGGCCCCATGGCGGCGATGCGGTCGTTCCACTGCGGCCAGCGCGCCACCCATTCGGCATAGGTGAGGTGCCGATAGCCCAGCCGGGCCGAGAGCAGCACGGTCCAGAACTGGTCGCCCCCCAGGAACACCACCACCCCCTGCTTGGGCCAGGGGCCATAGCGACGGGGCCAGAGCAGCAGGCGCCAGAACCGGCGGGCCGGCAGCACCCGCTCGAACAGGCCCATGGCACCGGCCACCCGGGCTTCGCTGCCGTTGGCATTGGGGCAGGGCACCAGCACCAGGTGCAACGCCAGAGCTGCCCCGGGGCGTCGGGGTCTCAGGGAAAGACGTTCGTGGAGTCGGCTGGCGAGGGGCCGCACCCAGGTGGTCAGTTCCCCCGGACCGTTGCAGACGAGGAGGATGGCCGCCCCATCATCAGGGGGCCTCAATTCACTCCTCAAGGGACGGGAGGGGGGGAAGGGGTTGCATGCGGATGGCGAGACTTGAACTCGCAAGACCGAAGTCACACGCCCCTCAAACGT
>CAZWFG010000101.1:0-7649 GCA_964632245.1 uncultured Synechococcus sp.
AGATGGTCGAGGTAGGTCTCGAAAGCAGGGAAACCCGTGGCGAAGGGATCGTCGTCGGCCTCAGGCCGACCATCGCCTGCCTCCCAGGCCTGGCGCCGCCGCGGATCCGACAGCACGGCGTAGGCCTCGTTGATGCGTTTGAAACGCTCCTCGGCCACCGGGTCGTTGCCGTTGAGGTCGGGATGCCAGCGACGGGCCTGCCGCCGGAAGGCCTGCTTGAGGGTTTCGGCATCGGCTCCGGGCTCAAGCCCGAGGGCAGCCCAGTGATCTGCCAGCGAAGAGGGGGCCATGGGGATGGTCAGTAGCGGCCCCAGGGATCGTCGGCAGACCGGTCCCTGCGGCGCCCGCGGTTCGGGTCGGCGGGCCGGTCCCAGTCGTCCTCCCAGTCGTCATCGGCGAACAGCTCATCCTTGAGGGTCCCGAGGGTGTTGCGCAGGCCCTGCAGAGGGGCCCCCAGGGGACCGTTGCCGTCGCTGCCCCGGCGCTCGGCATTGAGACGACGGTTCAGGCCGTAGAGGGCCTCCTCCAGCTGGCCGGCGTAGCGGTCGATGGCGCGGTCATCCCCCTCCTCGAGGCTCTCCCGTAGATCAGCCATGGCGGTCTCCACGGCCCGCTGCTGCCGTTCAGCGCCGTAGGGCCCCAGCTCCAGAGAGGCATCCCGCAACCGTCGCTCGCCCTGGGCCAGCAGGGTCTGGGCGCGGTTGCGGCGGTCCACCAGCAGCCGCCGGCGACGGTCGTCCTCGGCCTTGCTGGCGGCCTCGGCAAGCAGCTGGTCGATCTCCTCCTGGGACAGGTTCGAGCTGCCCTGCACCGTGACGCTCTGCCGTCGCCCGGTGGTGCGGTCCATCGCCGACACCTGCAGGATGCCGTTGGCATCGACATCGAAAGACACCTGCACCTGCGGCACGCCGCGGGGTGCCGGTGGGATCCCGGCGAGGCGGAAGCGACCGAGGGACTTGTTGTCGGCCGCCATCTGCCGCTCTCCCTGCAGCACGTGAATCTCGACCGACGACTGGTTCGGCTCCGAGGTGCTGAAGGTGTCGGAGCGGCGGACGGGAATGGGTGTGTTGCGCGGAATGATCACCTTCATCACACCGCCGATGGTCTCGAGGCCCACCGAGAGCGGCGTGACGTCGTTGAGCATCAGATCGCGCAGCTCACCGGTGAGGATGCCGGCTTGGACGGCGGCCCCGATGGCCACCACCTCGTCGGGGTTGACGCTCTGGCATGGATCCCGCGGCACAAGGGTGCGCACCAGCTGCTGCACCATCGGCATGCGGCTCGAGCCGCCCACCATCACCACTTCGTCAATGTCCTCAGGGGCCAGGCCGGCATCGCGCAGGGCCGCCTGCACCGGCCGCAGCAGCCGGTCCAGCAGGTCGGGGCACAGCCCCTCGAAGGTGCTGCGATCGAGGCTGGTCTCCAGGTGGAGGGGGCCATCGGGCCCGGTGGCGATGAACGGCAGGGAGACCAGGGTCTGCTGAGTGCCGGAGAGTTCCTGCTTGGCCTTTTCGGCTGCCTCGAGCAGCCGTTGCAGGGCCTGACGGTCCCGGCGCAGGTCGAGGCCGTGGGTCTGGCGGAAGCCCTCGGCGAGCCAGTCGACGATGCGCTGGTCGAAGTCGTTGCCGCCCAGCTGGGTGTCGCCGCTGGTGGCCTTCACATCGAAGACGCCGCTGGCGATGCGGAGGATCGACACGTCGAAGGTGCCGCCGCCAAGGTCAAAGACCAGCACCAGTTGGGATCGCTGGCGGTCGAGGCCGTAAGCCAGGGCGGCGGCGGTGGGTTCGTTGAGGATGCGATCCACCCGCAGGCCCGCCAGCCGGCCCGCGTCCCGGGTGGCCTGGCGCTGGGCGTCGTCGAAGTAGGCGGGGACCGTGATCACCGCGGCTTCCACGGGTTCGCCGAGGTAGACGGCGGCATCGTCCACCAGCTTGCGGAGCAGGGAGGCCACCAGTTCCTCGGGGGCGTACTCACGCTCGGTGGCGGGGCAGACCACCCGCACCTGATCGAGGTCGTTGGCGCGGATGGTGTAAGGCACAGCCTGGCTGGCCTCGTCCAAGTCCTGCCAGAGCCTGCCGATCAGACGCTTGAGGTTGGCGAAGGTGTTCCGCGGGTTGAGCACCAGTTGTCGGCGGGCCGCCTGGCCCACCAGCAGCTCCTGATCGCGGCTGAAGCCCACCACCGAGGGGGTCGTGCGCTGGCCTTCGGCGTTGGCCACCACCACCGGTCGACCGGCCTCGAGCACGGCCAGCACCGAGTTGGTGGTGCCCAGATCGATGCCGACGATCCTCCCCATCGATGCCCAGGAATGGGACCCACCTTACCGGGCCTGGGGAAAGAGACCCGCCAGGCGGCCTGATCGGGGATGTCGCCATAAAGACCCCTTAAGAAATGATGCCTAAGAGGGGGGGGAGCATTTTGTCCTGGCTCCCATGCCCCCCGTCTCCAAAGCCGCTGCCCTCGGCCTCCTCGCCAGCCTGGGCGCTGCCGCGGTGCTCCCCGCCCTGGCCCAGACCACCTTGAATGGCGCCGGTGCCACCTTCCCGGCCCCCATCTATCAGAAGTGGTTCGCTGACCTCGCGGCCAAGAAGGGCCCCCGGGTCAATTACCAAGCCGTGGGCTCCGGCGCCGGCATCCGTCAGTTCCAGGCCGGCACCGTGGACTTCGGCGCCACCGATGATCCGATCGATCCCGCCGAGGCCGCCAAGGTGTCCAAGGGTGTGGTCCAGATCCCCATGGTGGGTGGCTCCATCGCCGTCGCCTACAACAAGCCGGGTTGTGACCTCAAGCTCACCCAGAAGCAGGTGGCCGGCGTCTTCATGGGCACCATCACCGACTGGAAGGAGCTGAAGTGCGCCCCCGGCCCGATCTCCGTGGCCTACCGCTCCGACGGTTCCGGCACCACCTATGCCTTCACCAATGCCCTGAGCGACTGGTCGGCTGAGTTCAAGTCCAAGGTCGGCACCGGCAAGAGTGTCCAGTGGCCCACCGGCAGCGGTGGTAAGGGCAACGACGGCGTCGCCTCGGTGCTCCAGAATTCCGAGGGATCCATCGGCTACGTCAACCAGGCCTTCGTCAAGGGTCCCCTGAAGGCTGCGGCTGTTCAGAACAAGGCGGGTCAGTTCGTCAAGCCCACAGCTGCCAGCGGTGCTGCGGGTCTGTCGCACATCAAGCTGGATGCCAACAATGCCGGTGAGACCACCAACCCCACCGAGAAGAACGCCTATCCCCTGGTGACCCTCACCTGGGTGCTGGCCTACAAGACCGGCAATGGCGACAAGACCGATGATCTGCAGAAGACCTTCGGCTTCATGCTCAGCAAGCCTGCTCAGGATCAGGCCGACAACCTCGGTTACGTCCCCCTGCCGGCTGGCATCCAGGCCCGCGCCATGGCCGCCGTCAAGCAGGTCGGCAAGTGAGCGTGTTCAGGCTTTGACAGTCACACCGTGACTGAAGGGGGGCTGCGGCTCCCCTTTTTTTATTGGTGTCCAGTTGATCAATCGCAGCGGTGAGGCCCTGGATTACGAAACGGTGCCGGCGTTAATGACGCCACAAACCGCCCCGCCTACAGTGTTACTACAACGGCATGGGCCACATGGCGTCCTCTGGCTCCGAAGGGCTCTACACCCTTAGGCATCGCCCCCCCAGCGACAAGCTGGTCGATCAATCCTTCCGCTTCCTGGTGACCGCCCTGGCGGCCCTGGTGGCCATCATCCTCTTTGCGATCTTCCTCGTCGTCACCCTGGACGCCCGGGAGGCCATCGCAAAATTCGGCCTTGGGTTCCTTGTCAATTCGAGCTGGAACCCAAGCACGGAGAACTTCGGGGCCTTCACCGCCATTTATGGCACCCTGCTCACCTCAGCCCTGGCCCTCGTGCTGGCTATCCCCCTCGGGGTCGGCACGGCCATCTTCCTGACGGAGAACTTCATTCCCTCCAAGTTCCGGATGATCATCGGCAACCTGGTCGAGCTGCTGGCGGCCATCCCCTCGGTGGTTCTCGGTCTCTGGGCCATCTTTGTGCTCGAGCCTGTGATCAGACCCATCCTGCAGGTCGTCCATCGCCTGCTTGGCTGGATTCCGTTCTTCAGCACCATGCCCACCGGGCCCGGCATCATGCCGGCGGTGTTGATCTTGGTAATCATGGTGCTGCCGATCATTACCGCCATCAGTCGCGACTCGCTCAATCAGGTCCCCCCGGACCTGAGGCAGGCAGCCTATGGAGTTGGCGCCACCCGTTGGACGTCCATCTTCAAAGTCATTCTGCCGGCGGCCATCTCTGGAATCATTGGTGGGGTGATGCTTGCCCTTGGACGGGCACTTGGTGAGACAATGGCCGTCACCATGATTATCGGTAACTCCAATAACTTCAACCTCTCCTGGTTTGCCCCTGGCAACACCATTTCTGCTCTGTTGGCGAACCAATTTGGTGAGGCCGATGGTCTTCAAGTGCATGCCCTGATGTACGCAGCCCTGGTGTTGATGATCATTACCTTTGTGGTCAATATCTTTGCCCAGTGGATCGTCAAGCGCCTCAGCCTCAAATACTGATCCAACGATGACTTCCCTGAATTCGTCTTCCATGTCTGGCCCCGCGGCAGATCTTTTCTTTCGACCAAGCTTGCTGCGCAATCGCGGCAATCAGTTGATGACCATCATCTCAGCTCTGTGCGCTGTGATCGTGCTCATCCCCTTGTTCTGCGTCCTTGCCTACGTGCTCTTCAAGGGCATTGCGGTGATCAGGCCCCAGATGTTCTTTGAGCTGCCGCCTGCTCCTGGCATGGAAGGAGGAGGCATCGCCAACGCCTTCCTGGGTACGATCATCGTGACTGCCCTCTCCTGCCTGTTCTCGATCCCTGTGGGGATCGGCGGCGGCATCTATCTGGCCGAATACGGTGCCGGCAACCGCTTCTCGGATTTCATCCGGTTCGGGACCAACGTTCTCGCCGGCGTTCCCTCAATCATTGCCGGCGTTTTCATCTATGGACTGGTGGTGGCCACCCGTCTGCTCTTCGGCAACAGCTATTCAGCCGTGGCTGGTGGCCTCGCCCTGGCGGTGCTGATGCTTCCCACCATCATCAAGACCACAGATGAGGGGCTCAAGCTTGTCCCCCAGGAGCTGCGCTGGGGGTCCCTCGGGGTGGGGGCCTCCAAGTTCGTGACCACGATGAAGGTGGTGCTGCCCTCTGCGGTGGCACCCATCGCCACTGGTATTGTCTTGGCCATTGCCCGTTCTGCGGGTGAAACGGCACCGCTGATCTTCACGGCGCTGTTCTCTCCCTTCTGGCCTGAGGGTATTTTCAAGCCCATCGCCACCATGTCGGTGCTGGTCTTCAACTTTGCCATCATGCCTTACGAGGCCCAGATCACCTTGGCCTGGGCGGCATCGTTTGTGCTTGTGTTCATGATCCTCGGCATGAACCTGCTGGCGCGTTGGATCTCAGGCTTCGCCAAGCGCTAGCCCGAATGTCCGTCCATCTGTGTCCATTGATCTGTACCTGCACTCTTTCCAGCCATGACCTTCTCGACTCACATCACTGATGTTCCTGACGACCAGGTGGCCATCACCTGTGAAGATGTCACCATCAGCTATGGTGCCTTTGAGGCTGTCAAAAGCGTTTTTCTTGAGGTTCCTCGAGGCAAGGTCACGGCGTTCATCGGCCCCTCTGGTTGCGGAAAAAGCACTGTTCTGCGCTGCTTCAACCGCATGAATGATCTGATCCCCAGCTTCAGCCTCAAGGGACGGATCATTTATGAAGGTCAGGACCTTTACGCCAAAGCTGTTGACCCCGTAGAAGTACGCCGGCGCATTGGCATGGTGTTCCAGCGCCCCAACCCGTTCCCAAAGAGCATTTACGAAAACATTGCCTTCGGTGCTCGCATTAATGGTTACACCGGCGACATGGACGAGTTGGTTGAGCGTTCCCTGCGGCGGGCCGCCGTCTGGGACGAGTGCAAGGACAAACTCCAGGAAAGCGGCTATTCCCTCTCTGGTGGCCAGCAGCAGCGTCTCTGCATTGCCCGCACCATCGCCACCCAGCCTGATGTGATCCTGATGGACGAGCCCTGTTCGGCGCTTGATCCCATCTCGACTCTGAAGGTGGAGGAGACCATGCATGAGTTGAAGAAGGACTTCACCATCGTGATCGTGACCCACAACATGCAGCAGGCTGTGCGGGTTTCAGACATGACGGCTTTTTATAATGCCGTCGCCGTTGAGGGTGGCACCGGCAAGGTCGGTTACCTCGTCGAGTTTGATGAAACGGCCAACATTTTCAACAATCCAAGCCAGCAGGCCACCCAGGAATATGTGAGCGGTCGTTTCGGTTAAGCAGCGCTCCAGCCCTTCTGAGCTGCGATCACAGCCAGCGGTCACCATCCACGATGGTGACCGCTTTTGTTTGGCCGATTCAGCTGCGAAACTCGGGCCGCTTGATCTGATCAATGCTGCGGTTCAGCAGTTGACCAAGGGTCAGGCCCACGGGGAGATCACCGCTGAAGGCAGACCCAGTGATCTGCCGCAGCATCTTGGTCTTCACCAGCTCGTATTGACGGTTCGACAGGGGCACCGACCCCTCCTGGGCCACAATCTGCGGGGCATTGGTGAGGTAGTGACTCACGAACGAGCGCAGGGCCGGGCTGCTGCCCAGGGCTTTTTCGTTGACGTAAATGAACAAGGGCCGAGACAGGGGCTGGTAGGCCTCATCCTGCACCGACTGAATGGAGGGCAGAATCGCTCCGCGCGGGCCGGCAATGGCAACGGCCTTCAGTTTGTTTTGATTGGCCTTGAAGTAGGCATAGCCAAAGTAGCCAAGGGCATTGTCATCACCGGAAACACCCTTGACCAGAACATTGTCATCCTCACTGGAGACGAAGTCGCTTCGTGACTGGTCTTCGTCGCCATTCACGGCTTTGTTGAAATAATCAAATGTTCCCGAGTCCTTGCCAGGACCGAACAGACGGATGGGCTTGTCAGGCCAGTCGCTACGCACCTGGTTCCAGCGGTTCACCTTGCCCTGGGCGGTAGGACTCCAGAGGCGCCTTAGATCTGCGATTGACATCGATCGCGCCCAGGTGTTGGCTGGATTGACCACCACCGTGATGGCATCAAAGGCGATCGGCAGTTCATAGAAGCGGATGCCGGCGGTGTCGCAGGCCTTCAGCTCTTTGCTGTTGATGGGTCTCGAGGCGTTGCTCACCGTTGTGCGACCGGAGCAGAAGTCACGGAAGCCAGCGCTGGTGCCGTTCTCAACCACTGCACCGATGCTGATGCCGCGCCCTGCCGCCGAGGTCTTGAATCCCTTCACTGCCAGCTCCGTGATCGGCGCCACGGTGCTGGAGCCGCTGATGGCGATCGCCGATGCCCCCGTCTGTGCCTTCAGCCCTTCTGCCAGAAGGGACGCTCCGACCATGGTGCCGAGCACCAGAGCAGTCTTGGAGAGGAACCTGTACGGCATGGGACCGGAGGGCGGGTCCCCGCATGGTCGCTACGAGACGTTTTGAGGTCTTTAAGGCCTGCGCATTCGTTGCAGAGAGGTCATTTGAGGGTCCTCCACAGGACCTTGGGACGTGGGCCTGGGACGTGGGCCAGGGGGGGAACGGAGAGGGAGGGATTCGAACCCTCGATAGAGTTGCCCCTATACAGCATTTC
>CAZWFG010000102.1:0-7596 GCA_964632245.1 uncultured Synechococcus sp.
CCTCGGGGACAGCCGGGTGCTGCTGCAGGCCTTCGGCCCCGACGCCCATCGGCAGGGGGGCCACTGGTACCGGGATCTGAACCGTCAGGTGCCACAGCTGGCAGCCCTGGGGGTCGATCTGGTGTGGTTGCCGCCCCCCGCCTATGCCGGCCCAGACAGTGCCGGTTACAACCCCAAGGAGTACGGGCGCCTGGACAACAGCTACGGCAGCTTGCAGGATCAACGCCAGCTGTTGGGCAACCTGCGGCGCCATGGCCTGATCCCCCTGGCCGATGTGGTGATCAACCACCGCGACGGCAGCCACGGCTGGGGCGATTTCGAGAACCCGCGCTGGGGGCCCGACGCGATCTGCGCCGATGACGAAGCCTTCACCAACCTCGCCTCGGAACTGCGGGGACTGCCGATGGAACAGCGGGGGAGCTGCGAGGAAGCGGTGCCTTACCGGGCCGGAGGCACCTACGCCTATCCGGCCTACCGGGACCTGAACCTGAACCATCCGCAGGTGCAGCGCGACATCCTGCGGTATCTGCAACGCCTGCAGCACCTGGGTTACGAGGGCTGGCGGTACGACATGGCCCATGGGTACGACGGCCGTTGGGTGGGGCACTTCAACCGGGCAACCCGGCCCCGGTTCTCGGTGGGTGAGACCGACTGGGGTCGTCAGGACGAGATGCGCGGCTGGATCTGGGCGACGGCGACGGCGACGGTGCAGCGCGGCGAAGCGCGTCTGGGCAGCACCAGTGCCGCCTTCGACATGCCGACCCTGTTCCGCCTGCGGCAGGCGCTGCTGGCGGGTCGCCCCCAGGATCTGGGGGCGATCGCCGACGGGGGTGGCCTGATCGGCGATGGCACCGATGGACTGCCCTGGCGCAGCCGGGCGGTGACGGCGGTGGCCAACCATGACATCGACTGGCCCACCACTGACGACGCAGCGCTGCAGCAGGCCTACGCCCTTGTGCTCAGCCACCCCGGCATTCCCAGCGTCTACCTGCCGCATGTGCAGCGGGATCCGGAGCTGCGACAGGCCGTCACCACCCTGATCCGGCTGCGGCGGCTGGCGGGGGTGACGGCGGCCAGCCGTTGGTTCCCGCAGCGCAATGGCCTCCAGGCCGGGGTCTACGCCGCCGCCGTGGAGGGTCACCGGGGAATGCTGCTGGTGCGCATCGGCGGAGACGACAGCCGCTGGCGACCCCTGGATTCGGGATACCGGCACATCCAGACCAGCGCCCGGGGTCGAGGGTGGGCCGTCTGGTTGGCGCAGGGCCGGCCGCAGCCGGGCTGACCCCAGCGATCATGGGCCCGGTCAAGCGGTCGCCATGGACTTCGAAGGCAGCTACGGGCACGACTACGCGGCGATCATCCGCCGCTCGCTCCCGGCCTACGAAGCCCTGCTGGAGATCGGTGCCGCGGCGTTGGCCGCCACCGTGCCCGATGCCGCCACAGCGCTGGTGGTGGGGCCAGGCCGTGGTGATGAGCTGCCCCGCCTGCTGGACGCCCTGCCCCTGGCACGGTTCACCCTGGTGGAACCCAGTGCCGCCATGGCCGAGGCCTGTGCCCAGGTGCTGATGAGCGCCGGAGCCAGCGGGCGCAGTGAGGTGCTGCCCCAGCGCCTGGAGGACTGTGGGGCCCTGGCGAATGGCCCCTATGCAGCGGTGGTGGCCCTGAATGTGCTGCACCTGCTGCCATCTGCCCGACAGACGGCCCTGCTGCGACAGCTGGCGGCACAGGTGGCACCGGGGGGCAGCCTGCTGCTCAGCGGTTACAGCGAGGATCCCGATCCAGACAGTTTCGCCATCGTGCTGGCGGTGGCGCGGACACGGCTGGTTCGCTTGGGCTGCGATGCGGAAACGGTGGAGAGGTTGCTGGCCAGCCGTGGCACTTCCGTGTTCGGAGTGGACACTGAACAACTGGCGCAGGGCCTGGCCGAGGCAGGGCTGGAACCACCCCGATGCCTGCTGCAGGCCCTGGCGACGCGCCTGTGGCTCAGCCGCCGACCGGCCTGAAGCGGCGCCGCTCCCACACCTGCAGCCGGCGCTCGGCATCGAACACCAGGCTCAGCTGCTGAAAATGGTCGGGGGCCATGCGGCAGCCCACCTCAAGGCGGAACCCGCCCTCGGGAAGAACCTCCGGCACTGAGCAGATGAGGCCGTCTTCAAAGCCAGCCGTGAGCGGATGGCGGGCAAAGTCGGCGATGCGGAACGGATCACAGGGAACAGCTGCGGGAGCATCAGCCGGCCATGCACGGGGATGCAGGGTCTCGAGCCGACCAGACCAGCCCTGCAGGCTGTCGAGCAGGGCGTCCACCGGGATCCGGGGGCGGGGGGGATCAGCTGGTGCGCGGCGGGCACAGCGGAAGGCGACAGCCGCGACGGCGTCCAGCCGCCAGGGGTCACCGACCCCGGCTTGGGGGGACCAGAGCAGGACCAGCATCGAACGCGAGCGGCTGACGAACAGATTCACCTCATGGCCGAAGCGTGGCTGGGCGGCATCGACCGCCAGGCTCGACTGGCCACCTGCGCCGTCAAACTGCCAGCAGCTGCCGCCACGGTTGTAGGTGTCACGGGACAGGGGCAGACGGCGTCGCCCATCGGGGGCGAACAGCAGACCCCGACCATCCCAGACGCCCGTGTCGTCATCGCTGAAGTCGATGGCATAACAGGTGTCGGGAATCGTTCGGGTCGGCCGCTGCAGATCGAGCTGACCGGTGTGGGGATCACGCAGAAACCAGTCGCTGGTGCCACACCAGCGTCCATCGAAGTTGTGGCGGTTGAGGTCCCACTGGCGGTCAGCCCCAGGGACGTCGCCTTCACGCAGAGTCGGGCTGGTCATGGGCACATCCTGGTCCTGAACCGACGCCACCTAAGGTCGGCGCCGGACCTGGTTCGGGCCATGCGCATCACCATCGTGGGCTGCGGCGATGTCGGCACGGCCCTGGCGCGCCACTGGCGCCACCAGGGCGATGTGGAGCTGACGCTGACGACGACCACAGAAGAACGACGCCCCGCGCTGGAAGCCCTGGGGGCCCGGGTGCTGGTGCTGAGGGCCGATGATCATGCTGCCCTGGCAGCAGCCCTCACAGACAGTGAGGTGGCGGTGTTCACCCTGGCCCCCACGGGCAGCAAGGCCGTGGAGGCCGGCATCTATGCCACGACCTACCGCGACAGCTTCGGCACCCTGGTGGAACTGTTGCCCCAGCTGCCGCAGCTGCGCCAGATCGTCTACACCGGCAGCTGTTCGGTGTACGGCGATGCCGGTGGCGACTGGGTGGACGAAACGACACCGCCGGATCCACGAGACGACCATGCTCGGGTGCTCCTGGAGAGCGAGCATTTGCTGCAGGGCTGCCGCACGCCGGAGCGGGCCGTTTGCCTGCTGCGGCTGGGGGCGATCCACGGACCGGGCCGGCAACTGCTGACGCGCTTCCGGCGGCTGGCCGGCACCACCCGACCCGGGGATGGTTCCTCCCACTGCAGCTGGATCCATCGAGACGATGTGGTGGGGGCCATCGCCGCCGCCGTGGCTGACCGCTGGGACGGAATCGTCAACGTGGTCGATGACGAACCGCTGCGGGTGGCTGAGCTGCTGCAACGGGTCTGCGCTGCAGCGGCATGGGAGCCGGTGCGCTGGGATCCCGACCATCCACGGGAGTCCCCCCCCGCCGACCGTCGCATCCGCAATGACCGGCTGCGGTCGCTGGGCTATCGGCTGCGGCATCCCCGCCTGCAGGTGCCGGCCCTGCGGCGCCTCGACACCTCCCTGTTCAGCAGCGTCGCCGAGCAGGCAAGCCAGTCGCCACGGTTGCGCCGCAACCACAACCTGCACGCCGAAACCGATCCGGTGCAGCGGTTTCTGAACGTGCTGCAGCCCGGCACCTATGTGCGCCCCCACCGCCATCGCCGCGACCGGCCGGGGGCGGGGTTCGAATGCTTTGTGGTGTTGCAGGGGGCGGTGGGACTGCTGTTGCTCGATGACCGGGGCGAGGTGATCCATGAGGAACGGCTCACGGCCGGCGGGCCGGTCCATGGGATCGACCTGGCCGACGATCAGATCCACACCCTGGTGGCCCTCGAGCCCGACACCGTGATGTTCGAAATCAAGGAGGGTCCCTACCGGCCCGCCAGCGACAAGGACTTTCTGGCGGGCTTTCCGGCCGAAGGCACCGCGGAGGCCGCGAGCCTCGAAGCCAGTTGGCGCGCTCGCTTCACGGAGGACTGAGCGATGGCCGTGGAGCTGCGTCGCTGCCTGGGGGTCCTGCCGACCACGGGCCAGGCCCTGGCCACCGTGGGCCTCACGATCACGGCGGTGATCAACATCCCCGCAGCCCTGGCTGCCGGGTCGGGCCATGCCACCTGGATCTGTTACGCCATTGCCCTGATGGCCATGCTGCTGGTGGTCGAGACCCTGGTGCTGTTCCGGCGCCACCCGGCCCGGGCCGATGGCATCGCCGGCTACGTGGAAACAGGACTGGGCCCGGGGGTCTCGACGCTGGCCTCCTGGACTCTGTTCTTCGGCTACGGAGCCCTGTTCATCGGCTGCCTCAGCTATTTCGCCACTTACCTGGCCTCACTGCTGCAGGCCCTGGGTCTTACCTTGCCCGTGCTGGTCGTCTTCGCCCTCGGCGGGGCGGCGGCATGGCAGCTGGCTCGACGGGATGTGCCGCTGTCGGCCACGACAATGCTCGCCAGCGAAACCGTGTCGGTGCTTCTGGTGATGGCACTCTGCGGCCTGGTGCTGCTGGCGGCGGACGGACGGGCGACACCCATGCCGCCGCCTGGCCCCCTGGGGTCGGATGTCGGCGCCGGCCTGATGGCGGCGGTGCTGAGCTTCATCGGCTTTGAAAGTGCCGCCAACCTGGGGGAGGAGGTGACCAGGCCGCAACAGGCGATCCCCCTTGCCCTGCGGTCCAGCGTGCTGCTTGCGGGAGTGGTGTTTCTCTTCTGGGCGGTGGTGCTCACCGAGGGCCTGTCGTGGTTGCCGGTGTCTGTGCGCCAGGGCACCGATCCACTGCTGGCGCTGAGCGATCTGCTGCACTGGCCCCTGGCCGGTCGGCTTGTGGAGCTGGGGGCGGCGCTGAGCCTCTTCGGCACCAGCCTGGGCAGCCTCACGGCCATGGGTCGGCTCGGCTATGTGCTGGCACAGGTGCGGATGCTGCCGCCGGCCCTGGCGGTCGTCGACGACCGCTTCGCCACCCCCGCCCGGGCCCTGAACGCCGCGGCCCTGCCGGGCCTGCTCCTGGGGGCGGTGCTGCTGCAGGCGGGCCAGACCCCCCAGAGCCTTTATGACGGCTTCGGTGGTGGGGCGGTGCTGGCGTTTCTTCTGGTCTACGGCCTTGTGGCAATGGCAGCCCTGCAGAAGCCCCTGATCGGGACGGTGCCATGGAGGCGCCGCTGGATTGCGGGAGCCTGTCTGCTGGTGTGCACGGTGGTGCTGCTCAGCTACGGCCGCACCCTGCTGCAGGCCCAACCGATGCCCCTGGTGTTGAGCCTGCTGATTCTGACGATCGGCGCCCTTCTGCTGCCGCGGACGGTCAGGGCAGGGTGAAGCCCGACTGCATGTTTTTGACATCGAGCATCACCCAGGTGATCCAGACCAGGAAGGCGATCACACCCGACACGGCCGCAAAGCGGGCAGCACCCCGCAGCAGAACCTCAACAAGGCTGATCTCTTTCACGGTGGAGGACGCAACGCCACCACTCTGTCGCACCCGTCAGGGGGCAGCCGCGAGGGCATCGAGGGCCGCTTCCCCCCGACGGTGGATCTCGCGGGCGTAGTCGGTCCACGTGCCCTGCCCCCAGTAACGGAAGCAGCTGGTCTCGAGCAGCAGCAGGTGCAGCAGGGCGTTCTGGTAACTGGGGTTGCGGGTGAAGCTGGGGTCGGCCGCCACCAGGGGATCGCAATGCCTGTGAAAGCGGTCACTGAGGGCCTGCAACGGTTCGAGCACCTCGGCATACCCGTCGACCCAGCTGATGTGGTTCGTCCAGGAGGACCCATCCGGGGACGGCAGCCCTGCGGCCTGGATCGGGGGGAAATCGTCGGGGCTGAGGCCCATGGCGGCCACCAGGTCGAGGTACGCGCTGCCGTTGATCGCCACGGTGCCGCCATCACCGGAGGGAAGCCGCCGGTGGGCCTCGATGAAAGCCTGGGGAAACTCGTTCATCATCACGCCACCGTTCTCGCCATCGGCGATCTGGGCCACCAGGGACGGGATGGAACGGCCGGCCCATGGGGTGCGGTCGAGGCCGAGGGCTTCGGCGCAGGGCTGCATCTGACCCACCAGCTTGGTGTCGGAACCCTGGGTCTTGATCAGCGCCGTGATGGCCACGGTGGCACCGTTGCGGGCACGGGCCACCAGCCGGTTGGGAACACGGGTCTGGGCAGGGGCGAGGGGACGGCCATCGGGGTTGACGACGCTGTGCTCCTGCAGCAGCAGCCAGCGATAACCGGACTGCCGCAGGGCCGCCACGAAGGCATACAACAGGTCGGGATCATTGGGCAGGGCCATTTCGGGCGGTGAAAAGCCCCGCACCCGCCGCAGGGCCTCGTTGCCGAACAAGGCCGCGAAATGGTGCTGCCAGGCCTGGATTTGCAGCTTCAGATCTGCGGCAGGGGTGGAGGGGGCCACCGCATGGCTCCAGAAGCTGCCGAGCCACTCGACCCTGGGCACCAGCAACGGATCGGTCGTGAGGCGCTGCAACGCCTCGAGCACGTCGTGGCGGCCCATCTGCTCGAAACCCCAGAGCAGATTGCCGGAGTAATCGAGCATGATCCGCGGCTCACAGCCCTCGGCGATCAGCGACGGCAGCAGGTCGGCCAGGCGGCGATAGCAGTGGGCAAAAGGTTCGGCGTTGTGGTTGTCGCCCTCACCAGGGTGGTCGAACATCCACTGCAGATGCGAGATCAGCGCTCCATCGACGCCGGCCGGGATCGTGGGCTGATGCATGTGCAGTGCACAGGCGAAGGCCGAACGGATCGCCGACGGCTGCAACGCGCACTGGCGGGCAGGCGCTGGGCGCATCAGCACCAGCAGCTCGTCTTCACGGCCGGCGATCGGAGGGAGGGACTGGGGCATCTCCGTAGGTTGACAGCAGCCTTCCGCGCAGCTGATGCCGACCATGACGTGAAGCAAGGGGATGCTCTGAACAACGGGGGGTGCAGGTGACGCACCCTGGTGTCAATGACGCCGGATCATGCGCAACGTGGTCCCGCAGCCGATTCCGAGGACTGTGGCGGCGCCGGCCTGCAGCAGACCGCGTGGTCCCAGAGGTCGGCAGCCGAAGGCCTGGCTGACCCATGGCGTCTGCACCGTGGCCACCAGTGCAGCCAGCGAACCGAGGCCGGTGGCAACGGTGAGGCGATCGACGCGACGGGTGGCCAGACCCTGTCCCAGCTGGGTGCCGACAAGGGTCAGCAGCCCGACGGTGTCGGCCGCCCGACGGTCGCCCGTCAGACCGGCGACCAGACGGGCGAGGCTGCCGGCCACTGCTGTGACCAATGCCGTCTGCAGAATGTCTCGATCCAGGGCCTGGCCCAGGCTGCTGTCGGGCCCTTCCCGCAGCAGCTCCTGGGGATCGAGAGCGCCGGGCGGCCGCATGGCGA
>CAZWFG010000103.1:0-1910 GCA_964632245.1 uncultured Synechococcus sp.
GGCCAGGGCCGTTTCCACCTGCTGCGGACAGATGAAGTGAATGTGGGTGTCGATGGCGCCGGCGGTGAGGATGTGGCCCTCGCCGGCGATTGCTTCGGTGCCGGGGCCGATCACCACCGTCACGTCGTCGCTGATGTCGGGGTTGCCGGCCTTGCCGATGGCGCAGATGCGCCCGTCGCGCAGACCCACATCGGCCTTGACGATGCCCCACCAGTCCAGGATCAGCGCATTGGTGATGACCGTGTCAACGGCACCGTCGGCCCGGCTGGTCTGGCCTTGGCCCATGCCATCGCGGATCACCTTGCCGCCACCGAACTTGACCTCATCGCCATAACGGGTGAAGTCCTTCTCCACCTCGAGGATCAGGTCGGTGTCGGCGAGCCGCAGCCGATCCCCGGTGGTGGGGCCATAGGTTTCGGCGTAGGCACGCCGGTCCATGGGGTAAGCCATCAGTGCTGCTCCGTTGCGGTGCCGGTGGCGGTGCCATCGGCGTCGAGGGGACCGTTGACCATGCCCTGGAAACCCACCACCCGGCGGAGGCCGCCGAAGGGCACGAGCCGCACCTCCCGATCGTCGCCCGGCTCGAAGCGGATGGCAGTGCCGGCGGGAATGTCGAGCCGCAGGCCGCGGGCGGCAGCCCGGTCGAACAGCAGGGCGCCGTTGGCTTCGTGGAAATGGAAGTGGGAGCCCACCTGCACCGGCCGGTCACCGCTGTTGGCGACCCGCAGCACGGTCACGGGCAGGCCCGCATTGAGCTCGATGGTGCCGGGCTCGGGCAGCAGTTCGCCGGGGATGGGAGGAGCCATGGGGAACGGGCGTGCCGCCGGGGCGAACCGACGCTGAACCCCGACTCTGGCAAATCCCTGCCCCGCCGGGCTGTTCGACCCGAACCGCCTCAGCGGATCGGCTGGTGCAGGGTCACCAGCTTCGTGCCATCCGGGAACGTGGCCTCGATCTGCACCTCGTCCACCAGTTCCGGCACCCCCTCCATCACCTGATCACGCCGCAGCCAGGTGCTGCCGTCCTCCATCAGCTCGGCCACCGTGCGGCCATCCCGGGCGCCCTCCAGCACCAGAAAGCTGAGCCAGGCAACCGTTTCAGGGTGATTGAGCTTCAGGCCCCGCTGCAGCCGCCGCTCCGCCAGCAGGGCGGCGGTCACGATCAACAGCTTGTCCTTCTCCTGCGGCGAGAGGTGCATGACCGGCGGGCATCCCGCTCCACTCAAGCAGCCCCGCCCCGGCCCGGTCCACACTGGAGCCAGAGCCCCAGGGGGCCCCGGTGCCGGTGCAGGCCCGACTGCTGCTCGATCTGCTGCCCGCCCTGGCCCTGGGGCTGCTGTTGCAGCGCCGCTGGCCCCGCCTGGCCGAACGGCTGGCGCCGCCGCTGGTGCAACGGGGTGTGCCCCTGGGGATCGCCGGTCTGCTGCTGCGGGCAGGCCTGCAGTCCCGCTTCGCCGGGGCCGGACTGCTGGCCCTGCTGGCCTGCGGCGGTCTGCTGCTGCTGCTGCACACCCAGCCGTCCCTGCGGCGGTGGCTGCCCGTGGGCAGCCTGCGGCTGGGGGCGGTGATGGGCAACACGGCCTACGTGGGCCTGCCGGTGGCCCTGGCGCTGTTGCCCCCCGAAGCGCTCGGCTACACCATCGGCTTCGATCTCGCCGGCACCGTCCTGTGCTGGACCGGTGGCCCGCTGGTGATCGGCGGCAGCCCCCTGGTGGGCCACTGGCAGATGCTGCGGGGCAACCCGGCCGTCCAGGGGGTGCTGCTGGCGCTGGTGCTGGGCCTGAGCCCCTGGGGTTCTGTCGCCGGCACCCTGCTGTGGTGGCCGGCGCGGCTGGTGGTGCTGCTGGGACTGGTGCTGCTTGGCGCCCGCCTGGGGGCCCTGCTGCGCAGCGGCGAGGGGCGCCGGGTGCC
>CAZWFG010000103.1:2010-7543 GCA_964632245.1 uncultured Synechococcus sp.
TTCTGCGTGTCCCGCCGCCGCCGTTCGTCTGACTTTCACCTCCGCCCCGGGCGCCCCAACGGCGACCCTGCGCCGCACTGACTTTGTGCTCCGACCGTTCCTGGAGAGGTCTGATGCGATTGCCGCCTGGCAGATGGTCAACACCCTCGGCCCCCTGCTGCTGCTGTGGTGGGCAGCCCTCTGGTCGATCGACCATCTCCCCTGGCTGCTGCTGCCGGTGCTGCTGCTGCAGGTGCTGTTCATGGCCCGCTGCTTCTCGCTGATGCATGACTGCGGCCATGGCTCCCTGTTCCGTGGTCGCCGTGCCAACCGCTGGGCCGGCTTCGTGTTCGGCATCGTCGCCGGCATCCCCCAGCTGCCCTGGTCCCGCGGCCACGCCTTCCACCACCGCCACAACGGCGACTGGCAGAAGTACCAGGGCCCCTCAGCCCTGATCAGCACCGAGGCCTTCGCCGGCCTCAGCCCCGGCAGCCAGCGCCTGTATCGCTGGTTGCGCCATCCGCTGATGCTCTTTCCCGGTGGCTTCTTCTATCTGGTCATCAAGCCGCGCCTGCAGCTTGTGCTGGGCTGCATCGACCTGATCGTCGCCACGATCCGCCGCACCCCACCGCCCATCCCCCACCGCAGCCGCCACTGGCACAGCCCCGCCGAAGGCCGGGATCTTGCCTTCAACACGCTGGCGGTGGTGGCGGTGTGGCTGCTGATGGGCTGGCAGGTGGGCATCGGCCGCTTCTGGAGCCTCTATGCCCCGCTGATGACCATGGCCGCGGCGCTGTTCATCTGTGTGTTCTTCGTGCAGCACAACTTCCCGGGGTCCTACGCCCACCGCACCGAGGGCTGGAACCCGATGGCCGGGGTGGTCGACGGCACCAGCGACCTTGACCTGCCGCCACTGCTGCACTGGTTCACCGCCGACATCGGCTGCCATGCGATGCACCACCTCTGTGATGCAATCCCCAACTACCGGCTGCGGGCGGCCCACGAGCGCAATGCCGCCCTGCTGACCGGCGTGCGCCGCCTGCGGCTGGCGGAGATCGCCGGGTGCTTCCGCTACATCCTCTGGGATCCCGACGCCGCCTGCCTCACCACCATCGAGGCTCAGCAGCCGGCCTGAGCCCACACCAGGGCCTCGGCCCGGCGCCAGTAGCGCGAGAACCGTCGCAGGTCGGGGCTGCCGGGGCCACCCTCGGGCAGGTCGACGAAGGGCTCAGGGTCCAGCACATGCACCGGCAGCGTGGCGGCCAGTTCACGGGCGATGGCCTCCACCCGGGGATCCACGGCCCGGCTGGTGACGATGCCGTCGGCCCCGGCAGCGGCTGCCGCCTGCCTCAGCACCGGCACCTCCTCTCCCTCCATCACGTCCACAGGCAGCTCGGCGAGGCAATCGCGCAGGAACCGGCGACGGCCTTCCGCCAGGGGCACCCCACCGCCTGTGCCCGGTGGATCGCCACTGGCCACGAACACGGCCCGGGCCCCGGGGTGGGCCCGCAGGGCCGGATTGGCGGGTCCGAGGGCTTCGGCATGCACCCACACCAGCGGTCGCACCATTGCCGGGGAGGCCGTGGGTGCGCAGGCATGGCTGGGGGGCGGGGCAGCGCCCGCAGGCTCCCCGGGCACGACCGGCCGGAAGAGACGTTGCTGCAACTGCTCGTAGCTGGCCTCGAACGGGCAGCCGCGCCGGTTCAGCGGGCAGGTGCTGCAGTGGCGACCGGCGCCGTACCGCTCGAGGTTGCTGCGGTTGAAGATGTAGGGCTTGTGGCTGAAGCTGCTGGCCACCCATTGCCAGCTGAGGTTGTTGCTGGAAGGGTCGCCATCCAGCAGGTGTTCGAGAAACCAGCGGGCCCCGGCCTGCCAGCGCACCCGTCGCCAGTGCACCACATAGGCGGCAAGCCACATCCGGGCGTGGTTGTGCAGCCAACCCGTCTGCAGCAGATCGACGGCGAAGGCATCGATGCAGGCCAGGCCCGTGGCGGCCGACGCGATATCGGCCGGCAGCTCAGGGGCGTAGCTCGCCGGGGGGTGGCCGGTGCACAGGGGCTCGCGGTCATGCCAGATCCCTTCCCCCAGCTGCCGTCCCAGCCGTTGCCAGTAATCGCGCCAGCCCAGTTCGGCGATCAGCCGCTCACCGGCCCGCCGCCGCTGGGAGGGGGTCTCGAGCCGGGCCAGGCGGGTGAACACCGCATCGCGCACTTCGGCCAGGGTCAGCACCCCATGGCGGATGTAGGGCGACAGCCCCGTGACGGCCCCGTCGAGGTGGTTGCGGCTGGCGCCGTAGCGGGCCGGATCGATGGCGGCCAACCGCTGTTCCGCCGCCCGGCGGCCCCCAGGCCAGGCGTTCATGGGTCCTCCTCCTGCAGGGGCCATTCCCGCAGCGGTTCCGGTGCCGTCAGCCCCCGCAGCCGCCGCGTCTGCGCCCACAGATGCCGGAACCAGCGGCGGGCCTCCTGGCTGGAGGGGCCGCGGTAGCGGGCGATCAGCCCCTGTTCCAGCGCCCCCAGGGCCCCCTGGCCCTGCAGGTTGGCGGCCCCGCGGCGGGCTTCGTCCAGCAGGGGCTGCAGGACCTCGGCCGCCAGGGGGGCCGGGGCTGCCCACACCAGGGTCGCGACCACCGGCTGACCGGCCAGGCCGTGCTCGTCCTCGAGGCTGTCGCCATCCAGCTGCAGCCGTTCGACGAGCTCCAGCCGTTCCCCGCGGCGCAGCTCCAGCCGGTTGCGCCAGCACCCGCTGCCGAGGGTCTCGCCCCGGGCGGTGCGGCCCAGCCGCACCACGTCGATGCCCAGCCACGAGGCATCGGCCGCCAGCTGCAGCCGCTGCACCTGATCAAGCAGCCCACCGGCGAAGACCACGGTTTCCTGGGGCAGCCATTCGAGGTCGGCGCCAGGCCCCAGCCGCACCTCCAGGGCCAGCTGCGCCCAGCGCCCCTCGGGCTGCAGCCGCGAGCGGCCGCGGCTGCCATACACCTTCTGGGCCGCCACCGAGGTCAGCAGGGCCCGGCTGCCGGCGGCCAGGTCGGCCGTGATCGTGAGCGCATCACCGCCCACCAGCCCGCCGGCGGTGTGCAGCAGCGGCAGGCGACAGCGACCATCGGCTCCGGTCTGGCTGCGCTGCAGCCGCAGTGGCGCCGTGGCCCCTCCCTGCAGGGTCGTGGCGCCGCCGGCCCCATCGCGCCGGAAGCGCAGCCGTGCCGTGGCGCACCAGCCGTCCATGGACCCATGCTGCAGCAGCACGCCACTGTGGACCGCAGGAGGGTCGACCGCATGGATGACACCCAGCCCCTGGTGCTCTGCCACCGCCGGCCGGCGGCCGCCGCGGCCGACCTGCCCGAGCTTGCCCTGACGGCGGCCGAACGGCGCCAGCTGCGCGGCCGCCGCCACAGCCGCTGCGGCCTGCCGCTGCTGCTGCAGCTGCCGAGGGGTGAGGCCCTGCGGCCCGGTGACGAGCTGGCCGCCACGGCGGAGGGACCGCCGCTGGTGCGGGTGGTGGCGGCCGATGAGGACCTGCTGCGGCTGCGGTCCGCTGATCCCCTGGCCCTGCTGCAGGCGGCCTACCACCTGGGCAACCGCCATGTGGCCCTGCAGATCCTGCCGGGAGAGCTGCGGCTGCTGGCGGATCCGGTGCTGGAGCGGCTGCTGCGCGACCGGGGTCTGGCCCCCGAGGTGCTGCGGGCACCCTTCGCCCCCGAGGCCGGGGCCTACGACGACCATGGCGGCGGCCACCCCCAGGACCACGGCCACCCCCATGACCACTGAACGCCTGCGGCTGCTGCAGCTGGCCAGTCCGGCCCTGCCGGTGGGCGGCTTCTCGTATTCCGAGGGGCTCGAGGTGCTGATCCAGGGCGGACGGTTGCGGGACGCCGCCGACCTGGAGGCCTGGCTGCGGGCCGAGCTGCAGCGGGGCCTGCTGCCGGTCGAGGCGGCGGCCCTGCGCCCCCTGGCCGTCGCCCTCGACAGCTGGCGGCGACAGCCGGACCCCGCGCAGGAACGGGCGGTGCGCGACCTCGATGACTGGCTGCTGCTGCAGCGGGAGGCACCGGAACTGCGGGCCCAGCAGCGGCAGATGGGCCGTTCGTTGCTGCAGCTGCTGGCGGGCCTCGGTTCCCCCCTGCCCGGGGGTGTTCACGACCTGGCCTGGCCCGCCGCCTGGGCCTGGGCCGCCCTCTGCGGGCAGCTGTCCCCCCTGAGCAGCGTTGAGGGGTACCTGTCCAGCTGGCTGGCCAACCAGCTCAGTGCCGCGGTGCGCCTGCTGCCCCTCGGACCCAGCGAGGCCCAGCGCCTGCAGTGGCAACTGGCGCCCCTGCTGGCCGAACGGGCCACGGTGCTGCTGGACACCGATCCGCAGCAGCTGTGGAGCGGTGGCATCGGGGCCGGCCTGGCCCAGCTGGGCCACGGCGGCCTGTACTCACGCCTGTTCCGCAGCTGAACCTCAGGCCAGGTGCAGCGCGGGCAGCAACCGGGCCAGGGCACCCGGGTGCAGGCCCAGGCGCCAGCTGAAGCCCACCACCTCCAGGCCCACCACCAGCACCAGGCTGCGGAAGATCCACTGGGTGGCCTGGGGACCGAGGGCGAGCTGGGCCGCCAGCCAGGCGCCCACCATGCTCGAGAGGGCCAGGGGCAGGGCCCAGAGCCAGTCGATCGAGCCCCGCAGGCCGAACACCGCCAGGGCCACCAGGCTCGAGCTGAGGCGCACGAAACACTTGAGGATGTTGGCGGTCTTGAGCGGCAGCCGGCCGGCGAGCACCAGCACCAGCAGGGTCATCACCCCCGACCCCAGCGAGATGAAGCCGGCCCAGAGCCCCGTGAGGCCCATCAGCAGATGGAACACCGGGCCCAGCCGCAGGGTCTCCAGGTCCACGGCCCGGTCCTCCAGCAGCCGGCCTGGCTGGGTGATCAGCGTGACCAACACGAACAGCAGCGAGATGGCCACCGCCAGGGTGATCCAGGTGTCACTGACGGCGGTGGCGGCCAGGGAACCGACGCTGGCTCCCAGCACCATCGGGGCGGTGGCCCGCAGGGTGAGGCCCCAGGGGATGGCGCCGGCCCGCTGGAAGCGCCAGGTGGCGGTGGCCAGCCCCGCCACGGCCGCCAGGCGGTTGGTGCCATTGGCCACCGCCGGCTCGAGGCCCATGGCGATCATGCCGGGCAGGGTCACGGTGGCGCCGCTGGCGGCGATGGTGTTGATGAAGCCGCCCGCCAGGCCGCAGCCGATCAGCAGCAGCAGGATCCAGGGGTCGATGGGGAGCCGCACCACGGGAGCTCCCACGCTAGACAGTGGCAGCCGGAGGGCAGCCAAATGAGCCGACTGCGGGTGGGGGTGGCCGGGCCGGTGGGTTCCGGCAAGACAGCCCTGGTGGAGGTGCTCTGCCGGCGGCTGCGGGACCGTCTGCAGCTGGCGGTCGTCACGAACGACATCTACACCCAGGAGGACGCCCAGTTCCTGATCCGTGCCGGCGCCCTGGACCCCGGTCGCATCCGCGGTGTGGAGACCGGCGGCTGCCCTCACACCGCCATCCGCGAGGACTGCTCGATCAACCGGG
>CAZWFG010000104.1:0-6487 GCA_964632245.1 uncultured Synechococcus sp.
GCACCGGTCCTGCCGCCCCCGTGCGCTTCGCCACCGCCGCCAGCGTCCCGGCAGTTGGTGCTGCCGCGGTGATCCCAGTCCTCACCAACACCGACTTCAATCTGGTCGGTGTTCCGCCTGTTGTACCTCCGACTCCGGTCACCAATGTCATCAACGGCACAGCTGCCAATGACAACCTGGTGGGTACCGCTGCCGCTGATGTCATCAACGGCCTGGCGGGCAACGACACCATCGACGGCGGGGCCGGCAATGACTCGATCAATGGTGGCGATGGCAACGACATCCTCACCGGTGGCCTGGGCGCTGACCAGTTCATCTTCTCGACTGCTCTCAACGCGGCCACCAACGTGGACAACATCACCGATTTCGCCCAGGGCACCGATCTCCTGGTCCTGAGTCGTGGCATCTTCGCCGCCTTTGGGGCGACGGCCACCACGGTGGCGGTCAACCAGTTCGAAGTTGTGCAGGGCACCGGCGCCACTCTGGGCACCACTCGTCTCTACTACGACCGCAACACCGAGGGCGTGTTCTACGACCCAGACGGCAGCGGTCCCCTGGCGGCCACTCGCTTCGCCACCACGGGCGTGCGCCTGCGCAACACCGACTTCAGCATCGTCTGAGTTCCGTCTGAGCCTTTGGCCGTCCTGTTTAACCGCTCCCCTCGGGGGGCGGTTTTTTTTGGAGCACCCTCGGCGAAGGGCCCCAGGGCATTCAGCCCTTCCCGTTCGTGACTTCACTCGTTGCACGGTCTACGATCAGGATGTGCTCAGCCCCTTCGGGTTGCGCCAACTCCCAGCCTGACCGGCTCTGCCCTGGTCTCCTATGAAATTCACCCCTCACGATCTCCGGTTCATCCTTGCTCAGGTTGAGCTGGCCGAAGCCCATGCCCGGGGGGTTGACCTGCTGCAGCTGCTCGGTGGGCATGAGCGCCTCTCCTACGGGTTGCGCACTGTTGACGGCACTTACAACAACGTTGTGCCTGGTCAGGAATCCTTCGGGGCTGCCGATCGGCCCATGCCGTCAGTGCTCCCCCAGGTCTGGCGCGCGGCCGGCCCTGCCAGTTTCGATCCCGACGGCCCAGGTCCCCTCGGCATTGGTTCCCCCAGCTCGTACCAGCAGACCTCGGGGGTGGTGTTTGATGCCCAGCCCCGCACCATCAGCAACCTGATCGCCGATCAGACCTCCAATAACCCCGCCGCCTCGGCCGCCGGCGGTGGCCTCGCGGCCACGGTCTCGAGCGAGGGGTCCATCTTCATTGCCAATGTCTCTCCCGATCTGGGCCTGTCGGCTCCCTATAACTCGCTGTTCACATTCTTCGGGCAGTTCTTTGACCATGGTCTGGACCTGATCGGGAAAGGTGGCAGTGGTTCGGTCGTCATTCCTCTGCAGCCCGACGATCCTCTCTATGTCCCGGGGAGCGCCACCAATTTCATGGTGCTCACCCGGGCCCAGGTGACTGCCCTTGAACCGGGCCCAGATGGTCTGCTGGGCACAGCTGATGACGTGCGGCTGTTCAGCAACTCCACCACCCCCTGGATCGACCAGAACCAGACCTACACCTCCCATCCTTCCCACCAGGCCTTCCTTCGCGACTACGTCCTGGTGGCCGGTCGGCCGAAGGCCAGCGGCCGTCTCCTCGATGGGGCTACCGCAGATTCGATCGCCAACTGGGGTGAAGTGAAACAGCAGGCGCGCACGCGCCTGGGCATTGCCCTGGTCGATGCCGATGCCCTGAACGTTCCGTTGTTGCTCACCGATCTTTACGGCAACCTGATCCCGGGCCCCAACGGTTTCGCCCAGTTGGTGCTCGAAGACGGCAGCCTGCTGGAAGGGTCGCCCGCCAACCCCGTCGCCACCACCGGTGCCCTGCGAACAGGCCACGCTTTTCTCGACGACATTGCCCACAGCGCTGCACCGACGGCCGGCAAGACCGCTGATGCCGATGCTGTGGTCAATGCGGCCACGGCCCCACCGGCCGCCGGCTTCTACGACAACGAATTGCTGGATCTTCACTACGTCACCGGTGACGGGCGCGGCAACGAAAACATTGCATTGACGGCGATCCATAATGTGTTTCATTCGGAACACAATCGTCTGCTTGAGTCGGTCAAAGCCGAGTTGCTCGCTGCCAACGACCTGGCCCTGTTGAACTCGTGGCTCACCATTCCGGTGGTGGCTGTTCCCACCACTGCGGCGGCCATCTCGGCCTTGCAGTGGAACGGTGAGCGGTTGTTCCAGACCGCTCGCTTCGGCAACGAGATGCAGTATCAGCATCTGGTTTTTGAAGAGTTTGGCCGCAAGTTGCTGCCTTCCATTGATGTGTTTGCGGGTTACAACAGCACCGTCGATCCGGCGGTGATGCTTGAGTTCGCCAGCGTCGTGTATCGCTTTGGTCACTCGATGCTCACCGACACGGTGGACCGCATCAACCCCACCACAGGCGCATCATCGCCAATGGGCCTCATCGAGGCTTTTCTCAATCCCTCCGCCTTTGCTGCCAGTGGCGCAACGGTCAAAGACGCCGTCGGCACGATTCTCAATGGTGCTTCCCACCAGGTTGGTCAGGAGATTGACGAGTTTGTCACCGAAGCCCTGCGCAATAACCTGGTGGGACTGCCGCTCGACCTGGCGGCCCTTAACATCGCCCGCGGTCGCGAGAATGGCATCCCAGGCCTCAACCAGGCCCGTCGGCTCTTTTTTGCCGATACCGTCAATTCCGCCCTGCGGCCTTACATCAGCTGGAACGACTTTGGATTGAACCTTCGCAATGCAGGATCGCTGGTCAATTTCATCGCGGCCTACGGCACCCATCCCACCATCGTCGCCGCCTCCACAGATGCGGCCAGGCGCGCGGCGGCCCAGACCCTGCTCGATCAGGCCGCCCTCGGGCAGGTCGATGCTGTGGCCTTCCTCGCCGCCACTGGCCCCTATGCTACCCCGGCCCTGGGTGGGGTCGAAGCGATTGATTTCTGGATCGGTGGTCTTGCCGAAAAACTGATGCCCTTCGGCGGCATGCTCGGCTCCACCTTTTCGTACGTGTTCCGCACCCAGATGGAACGGTTGCAGAACCATGATCGCCTTTACTACTTGGCGAGAACAGCCGGTCTGAATGTGCTGGTGCAACTGGAGCAGCAGACCTTTTCCGAAATCATCATGCGCAACTCCACGGCACGCCATCTGCCTGGAGATGCATTTTCCACGCCAACATTTCGTTTTGATGCGGCCCGCGTCGGTGCCACTGGGCCCATTCTTGACGATCCCCAGACGGCCTACAACGAGTCAGCCCTGTTGCAGCGTCGAGCTGACGGAACTGTCGTCTATGCCGGTGTCGAGCATGTGGTCCTCGGCGGGACAGCCAGCCCTGATCGTCTGGCCGCGGGCGAAGGCGATGACACTGTTTATGGCGATGAAGGCAACGACACTCTTGAAGGTGGGGCGGGAAACGACTTTCTTTTTGGCGGACCCGGCAATGACATCATCAGCGACTCTTTTGGGGATGACAACATCAAGGCCGGTGACGGCCATGACGTCATTCTCAATGCCGGTGGCGCCCTCGATCTATTGTTCGGTGGCGATGGCAGTGATGCCATCTTTGGTGGTGAGGGTGATGCAGAGACATTTGCGGGCCTTGGCAATGATTTCGTCAGTGCCGGCACTGGACTGAATGTTGTCTTCGGCAATGAAGGGGATGACTGGATTGAAGGCGGTGCATCGGCTGACCTGCTGCAGGGTGATAATGGCGCCCCCTTCGGTGACAGCACGATCCTTGGCCATGACGTGCTCATGGGTGAAGGCAACGACGACTACGACGCCGAAAATGGTGACGACATCATGTTTGGTTCGGCGGGAACCAACAAGAACTGGGGCTCATGGGGGTTTGACTGGGTCACCTTCGCCCGGGTGCCTGGCAGCATCGTTGCCGACATGTCGATCCTTCCTGCAGCCGTCAACATCCCCATCGATCTGATTGACCGCTACATCGAGGTGGAGGGTCTGTCGGGCTGGAACGGAAATGACCACCTGATGGGAACCGAAAATTCCGCCAATGCCGCCATTGGGCATGAACTCACCGCCGAGGGCATCGCTCGCATTGCTGGCCTGTCTGCCCTGTTGCGCGGTGCCACCAGCTTCACTGATGGCGATATTCTTCTGGGTGGCGGTGGTTCAGATAGCATCCAGGGTCGTGGTGGCAACGACTTCATTGATGGGGACGCGTTCCTGGATGCCCGCATACGACTGACCAACGCCAATGGCACGGTCGAGTTTGGCACTAATCTGGCGTATTTTCAGCAGCGCTTGTCCACGGGCGTCATTAATCCTTCACAGCTGAGCATCCATCGCTCGATCGAGCGGGGTACTTCTGGGGTTGACCTGGCGGTCTTCCGTGGCAACAGGGCTGATTACACCATCGTCCGCAACGCCGATAACACGGTCACTGTGACCGACAACCGCACGGCCCTGGCGGGGATTCTGCTTGATGTGTCCGACACCTTGCGCAACATCGAGATCCTGCGTTTTGCCGATGGTGATGTTGAAGCTCCACGTCCTGCCGGTGCAGCCACTGGTCTGCCTCGCATTCTCCCGGCATCACCCACCGAAAGCCTCGTTTTGAGGGTTGATGTCGGCACCATTGCTGACGTAAACGGCCTTGGCGCTTTCTCTTATTCCTGGGAGGCGTCCCGCGATGGTGGACGCACCTGGGTCGTCGTCGGCACCGCCGCCAGTTTCACCCCAGGACAGGCCCAGGTGGGTGCCATCCTGCGGGTTCAGGTGTCGTTTGTCGATGGTGCCGGCAATGCTGAAAATCTGGTCTCGCAGTCCACGGACATCACCGGAGATCGTTATGTGGGCACCGCTGCCGCGAACCTCTTCAGTGGCACCCTTGGTGCCGATTTTGCAGACGGCGGCGCCGGCAATGACAATCTCAATGGCGGTCCCGGCGCCGATACTCTGATCGGTGGTGCCGGCAACGACCGACTCAATGGCGGTACCGGTGATGATTCGTTGATCGGTGGCCTTGGCGATGACATCTTCGTCGTCGATTCCAGTCTCGACGTTGTTGTCGAAGTGGTTGGGGGTGGTGTTGACACCATCCAGAGCTCGACTTCGACGCTTGTGTTGCCCTCTGAAGTTGAGCACCTCACCTACGTGGGTGTCGGTGCCTTCCACGGGCTGGGCAACCTGCTGGCTAACCGCCTCACCGGCGGCACTGGCGCTGACCTGCTCGAAGGTTTTGCCGGCAAGGACACCTTCAGTGGCGGTGGCGGCAATGACACCTTCCTCGGTGGCCTCGGTGATGACGTGGCCGTCTATTCCGCACCGGCTGCTGCTTTCGTCGTCAGTCGAGTGCCGGGTGGGACCTCGGTTCGCTCCCTGTCCGGTGTCGATGGCACCGACATCCTCCGTGATGTGGAGCTGATTCAGTTCAGCGATTCCTTTTTGCCTGGTGTCTTCCCCAACGCCCCCGCGACAGGCACCCCTGGCATCAGCGACCTGACCCCCCTTGCGGGATCGGCGCTGACGGTCTCGACGGCGGGCATTGCCGATGCCGATGGCCTGGGGGCCTTCAGCTACCGCTGGGAGTCGGCCACCACGGCGGCCGGCCCGTGGACGGCCATCGCCGGCGCGACGTTGGCCAGCTTCACGCCGGCGGCAGCGCAGGTGGGCAACCTGCTGCGGGCCGTGGTGAGTTTCACCGACGGTGGCGGCAGCCTTGAGCAGTTGACGACGGCGGCGACGGGGGTGGTGGCGAGCAATTTCGTGGGCACCGCCGGCAACGACAGCTTCGTCGGCACGGCCGGTGATGATGTGGCCGCGGGCCTGGCCGGCAACGACACCTTCACCGGTGGTGCCGGCAACGACAGCCTCAACGGCGGCGACGGCATCGACCTGGCGGTGTACAGCGGCCTATCGACGGCCTACACGGTGACGCTGCTGCCCACCGGGGCACGGCAGATCAGCGGTCCCGAGGGGACCGACACGCTGGTGGGGATCGAAGCGGCACGGTTCAGCAACGTCACGCTCAGCTTCAACAGCCCGGTGACGGGGGTGCCGACGATCAGTGACATCACACCGATCGCCGGAGGCCCCCTCACGGTGTCGACGGCGGGCATGGCCGATGCCGATGGCCTTGGTGCCTTCAGTTACCGCTGGGAGTCGGCCTCCACGGCAGCGGGACCCTGGGCCGTGCTAGCCGGCGCGACCCAGGCCAGCTTCACGCCCGCCGCGGGTCAGGTGAACCGAGTGCTGCGGGTGGTGGTCAGCTACACCGACGCCGCCGGCAACGCCGAAAGCGTTGCTTCGGCCAGCACCGGCGTGGTGGCCAACAATTTTGTGGGCACCGTGGCCAATAACACCTTCAACGGCACTGCCGGCGACGACGTGGCGGCCGGTCTGGCCGGCAATGACACCTTCACCGGTGGTGCTGGCAATGACAGCCTCAACGGCGGCGACGGCATCGACCTGGCGGTGTACAGCGGCCTATCGA
>CAZWFG010000104.1:6587-7491 GCA_964632245.1 uncultured Synechococcus sp.
TCAGCAACGTCACGCTCAGCTTCAACAGCCCGGTGACGGGGGTGCCGACGATCAGCGACACCTCCCCGACCGAGGGAGCCGCCATCAATGCGCTGACGGCCGGCCTTGCTGACACCGACGGCCTTGGCGCACTTGCCTACGAATGGCTGCGCGCTCCTTTCCCTGCGGCCACCGGCCTGCCCATTCCCGGTGCCACTTCAGCCACCTACACCCCAGGCCAGCAGGACGTGGGCCAGGTGCTGCGCGTGAGGGTCAGCTTTGTGGATGGGGCCGGCACCACGGAGCAGGTGCTGTCGGCCGCCACCGATCCCGTCGGAGATCTGATCCTGGGGGGCCGAGACACCGCCGACAATCTCACGGGCACCGCAGGGGCCGACAACATCACGGGTGACCGGGGCAACGACACCCTCAGCGGTGCTGCCGGCAACGACACCCTCAACGGCGGCCGTGACAACGACCGACTCGATGGTGGCCCTGGGGCCGATCTGCTCATCGGCGACACCGGCAACGATGTCTTCGTGGTCGATGACCCCCTCGACATCGTCAGCGAACTGGCTGCCGGCGGCACCGACACGGTGATCACGTCCCTGGCGTCGTACACGCTTCCGGACAATGTTGAGGTTCTGTCCTTCAGCGGCTCCGGCCCCTCCCTGGGGGAAGGCAACGCACTCGCCAACCAGATCACCGGCGGCACTGGCGCCGACACCTTCATCGGTGGTCTCAGTGCCGACACCATCACCGGTGCCGGTGGCGCTGATGTCTTCGTCGTCCGTTCCGTGGCGGAATCTGTCGCTGGTGCCGGTCGCGATGTGATCACCGACTTTGCCGTCGGCACCGACCGCCTTGATCTGCGTGCCATCGATGCCAATCCCCTGACAGCCGGCGACCAGGCCTTCGCTTTTGT
>CAZWFG010000105.1:0-7475 GCA_964632245.1 uncultured Synechococcus sp.
AGTGATAACCATTCTCAACCCCAGCCGCCCCCCCCGCGTGGTGCCCCCGGCGGCAGGATGGGGCGCCCTGTTGTGGCCTGCGCAGCCCCATGCCGACGATCCGCCGGATCCCCGCCCCGCTGGCCGGCCTGCTGGCGGGTCTGCTGATCCTGCTGCTGCTGCCCCCCCTCGGCACCACCAACGCCGCCGCCGCCCCCAGCCCGCCCCCGGTGATCCCGATCACCGCCCAGCCCTTCTACGCCGATCTGCAGGCCACCTCAGCCCTCTGGGCTGACGCTCCCCTCGGCCAGGTGGTGGGCGACAGCCCCCGCGCGACCCTGCTCAACTTCTATGCCGTGATGGCCCGGGTGGGGAGCGAGCAGGCCCTGGCCATCCAGGAACGTCAACAGCACCCGGGGCTGATCTGGTGGGGGCCCTCGGCCCGCGCCCACATCGCCACGGCCGAACAGCTTTTTGCCCTGGCGGTGCAGGCCCTCGACGCCAGTGCCTTCCCCGACAGCGTGCGCCGGCCCATGGCCAACGAAGCCGCCATGCAACTCAAGGAGGTGCTCGATTACGTCTTCACTCACAGCCGCGCTCCGCTGCAGCTGCCCGATTCGGTTGCCCTCAAGGCCCTCAACGCCGTCCGCAGCCAGGCGAGCCAGAGCTGGACCCTGCCCGACACCGCGATCACCCTGGTGCAGACCTCGCAGCTGCCGGCGGACAACCCAGGGTTTGTGTTCTCGTCCGGCACGGTGAGCCAGGTGAGCCGGATGCATGCCGAGATCGCCGCCATGGCGCCGGTGCCCCAACCCTTCGCCACGCCTGGCTTCTACGACGGCTACAGCCGCACGCCAGGGTTTCTGGTGCCCCCCCGCTGGTATCTGCTGCTGCCCTCAGGCCTGCGCTCGCTGCTTGAGGTCTCGATCGCCGGCCAGACCCTGTTCCAGCTTGCGGCGGGGCTGCTGATCGTGGGCCTCTACGCCCTGCTGGTGCGCTGGCTGCTGCGGCGGCTGGTGCACAGCTACCGCCGCCGCCGGGGCAGCTGGCACCAGGACAACCTCGCCTGGACCCGGGTGCTGCTGGTGCTGCCCCTGCTGCCCCTCACCCACCTCGCCAGGGTGTTGCTGGACGACCAGATCAACATCACCGGCCCGCCGCTGGTGCTGATCACGGGGGGATTCTTCGTCCTGTATTTCCTCGCCGCCAGTTTCCTGGTCTTCATCCTCTTCGAGGCCCTGGGCCGCAGCCTCAGCGAATGGCTGGTGCGCCTGCGCGGCGGTGGATCCGACCTGCAGCTGCGGCGCGCCACCAATCTGGTGATGCCCGTGGGCCGGGCCGTGGGGGGACTGGTGGCCCTGGCCTTCATCTACCGCCTGCTGCTGGCGCTCGGCCTGCCTCCCGGCACGCTGCTGGCCTTTTCGGCGGTGCCGGGCCTGGCCATCGGCCTGGGGGCCTCCAAGCTGCTGGGCAACCTCTTCGCCGGCCTTTCGATCCAGACCGACCGGCCGGTGCGCGTCGGCGAGTTCTGCCGCATCGGCGACACCCTCGGGTTCGTCAGTCGCATCGGCCTGCGGTCCCTCGAACTGCAGACCCTCGACAGCCGCGTCACGATCCCCAACGCCATCGCCGACGAGCTCACCGTCGTCAACTACTCGCGCCGCACCGCCGGCACCGCCGCCCAGCCGATGCAGACCCTGGAGGTGCGGCTGGCCATCAACGATCGCTTCAGCCCCGAACAGGTCGACGATCTGCTGCAGCTGGTGCGCAACCGCCTGGCCTCACGAGATGAGCTGCACGAGCCCGTCGTCAGCCTCGACCGCAGCCAGCCCGATCAGCTCAGCCTGCTGTGCCTGGCGATGGTGTCGCTGCACACCTGGCCCGCCTACCTGCAGGTGCGGGAAGACCTGCTGCTGCGGCTGCAGCAGTGGCACGACCAGGTGCGCCTCTCGACCATCAGCCTCGGCGTCAGCTACGACACCAGCGCAGCCCAGCTGGAGCGGCTGCCGGGCCTGATCCGCCAGGTGGTGGATGCGGACCCGGGCTTCGCGCTGCAGAGCTGCCGGCTGATGGCCATCGCTGATTTCAGCTATGTGATCGTCTTCCGACTCCATGGCCGTCACGACAGCCTGCGGGCCTTCAAGGACGCCCTCCATGACCTCAACCGCCGGCTGCTGCAGGCCCTGGCCGCCGCCGACATCGAGATTCCCTTCCCCACCCAGCTGCACCTGCAGCGCCAGGCCTGACCAGGCTGATTAGCCTGAAGCAGTGGCCAGTCGGGCCTGCGGCCGATGAATGCCAGCCCCTCGCCAGCCAGCGGCCCTGTGCTGGTGGTCGACAACCTCAGCGTCCTTCGCGATGGCCGGCTGGCCGTGGAGGGGGTCAGCTTTCGCCTGGCCCGCGAAACCGACACCGCCCTGGTGGGCCCCAATGGCGCCGGCAAGAGCACCCTGGTGGCGGCGCTGCTGGGGCTGCTGCCGCGGGCAGCCGGGCGTGTGCAGGTGCTCGGCCATCCCCTTGGCCCCGGCGGTGAGCTGCCCCGGGCCGTGCGGGCCCAGCTGGCCTACCTGCCCCAGACCCTCAGCCTGCAGGGGCGTCTTCCCCTCACCGTCGAGGAATTCGTGGGGTTCGGCGCCGACCCCTGCGGCCCCAGCCTCGCCTGGCTTGGCGGCACCCGCCGCCGCGACGCCGTGCAGCGGGCCCTGGCCCGCACCGCCTGCCATGACCTGGGGGATCGGCGGCTGAGCGACCTCTCGGCCGGCCAGCTCAAACGGGTGCTGTTGGCCTTCTGTGTCGTGCGGCCGCGGCAGCTGCTGGTGCTCGACGAAGCCCAGGCCGGTCTCGATGCCCCCGCGAGTGAGCAGTTCCAGCAGCTGCTGCTGGAACTGCGGCGGCAGGAGGGCTGGACCGTGCTGCAGGTGTCCCACGACCTGGAGATGGTGCGGCGCAGCTGCGATCAGGTGCTGTGCCTCAACCGCCATCTGCGCTGCAGCGGTGCCCCCGACCATGCCCTCAGCCCGGCGGGCCTGGCCGATCTCTACGGCCCCAACCTGGTGCCCTACCGCCACCATCACCCGGGCGACGCTCGATGAGCGAGGCGACCGCGGCCCTGGTGGTGCTGAGCCAGCCGGCCCTGCAGCGGGCCCTGCTGGGGGGACTGCTCACCGGCGCCCTCGGCGGCCTGCTGGGCAGCTTCGCCGTGCTGCGGCAGCTGTCGTTCTTCAGCGATGCCCTCGGCCATTCGGCGCTGCTGGGCCTCAGCCTCGGCATCCTGCTGGGGATCAACCCCACCCTGGTGCTGATCCCCTTCGCGGTGCTGTTCGCGCTGCTGGTCAACCAGCTGGTGGCCCGCAGCGGCCTGCCGGCCGATGCGCTGCTCAACATCATCTATTCCAGTTCCCTGGCCCTGGCGGTGCTGGCGCTCAGCCTCGTGAAGACCACCCAGGGGGGCATCCAGCAACTGTTGTTCGGCGACATTCTCGGCATCAGCCGCGGTGATCTGGTGGTGATCAGCCTGCTGCTCATCGCCACCATCGTGGTGCTGGCTCTGGGCCTGCGGGCCCAGGTGCTGCTCACCCTCAACGCTGATCTGGCGGCGGCCTTCGGGGTGCGGGTGGCCCTGCACCGCCTGGCGTTCATCGTGCTGCTGGCGGTGGTGGTGGCGGTGTCGATCAAGGCGGTGGGGGTGCTGCTGATCAGCGCCTTCGTCGTCATCCCGGCCTGCGCGGGTCGGCTGCTGAGCCGCCGTTTCCCCCGCTACATGCTGCTGTCCGCCAGCCTCGGCGGGGGCTGTGCCCTGCTGGGCCTGCTCGGGTCAGCCCTCACCGACCTGCCCTCCGGGCCCTGTGTGGTGGTGGTGCAGCTCCTCGGCTTTCTGATCGCCCTGGCGCTTCAGCGAGCCTGACGGACCGCCAGGGCCGCCGCGGCCACCGCGGTGATCAGCAGCAGCGGCGCCTCGCCCCAGCGGTCGTAACCACTCAGGGTTCGACGGCCGCGCAGCTGCAGCAGCCCCAGTTGCGTTGTTCCCGGCGGCAGCTGCTGCACCACCCGTCCGGCCGGATCCACCACGGCCGTGGGGCCGGTGTTGGCAACGCTCAACAGCCAGCGGCCGGTCTCGATCGCCCGCAGGCGCCCCAGATTCAGAAACTGATGCTGCAGCACCGGCGGATAGGGATCGAGGTTGGCCACCGCCAGCAGCCAGCCGGCCCCATCGGCCACGGCCCGGGCCAGGGCCCGGCCATCGGCCAGCTCGTAACAGATGGCCACGGCCGCATCGCCCGCCGGCAGGGGCAAGGGCAGCCGTCGATCGGCGGGCCCGGGCTGCAGCCCCCCCACCGCCGACAGGCCCGCCCAGGGGATGCGATCGGCCAGGGGCACCCACTCGCCGAGGGGCACCAGCCGGTGCTTGTCGACCCAGGACCGGGGGCGATCCGCACCGGCCGGCAGCCAGAGGACGCTGCTGCGTTCCCCTTCCCCCTGCCGCCGGAAGCCACCACCCAGCAGATTCACCACCGGCTCGCCGGCGGGTCGGTCATCCAGCGGCAGGGTGCCTTCCGGCAGCAGCAGCAGCGGCGTTGACGGCGCAAGGGCTGCGGCCTGCCGTCGGGCCCGCTGCAGCAGTTCCTGCAGCTGCCGCTGACTGTCGGGTTCGAACTTGCGACGGGTGGCCTGGGCCGGCTGCACCGCCAGCACCTGCAGGGGGGCGCCGCCGGGATCCTCGCCAGCGACCGAGGCCAGGGCGGCGGCGCCGAGGCCATGGCCCAGCACCAGCAGCACCAGCAGCGCCCCCCACTGGCGCCGGGCCAGCAGCCAGCTCAGCAGCAGCTGCACCAGCGTCACCAGGCCCCCGCCCCCCAGGGCCG
Organism: uncultured Synechococcus sp.; assembly: GCA_964632245.1. Taxonomy (GTDB): domain Bacteria; phylum Cyanobacteriota; class Cyanobacteriia; order PCC-6307; family Cyanobiaceae; genus CAIQIA01. Next base: position 4,842 of record CAZWFG010000105.1, read on the forward strand.
CCAGACCCGCCAGGGGCCGGTCATGGGGCAGGGGTGCCACGGCCAGGCCGACCCAGAACAGCGGGCCGGTGGCCAGCCACGACTCCGCCAGGGCCCAGAGGGCCGCCGCCAGCAGGGCCGTCGGCCAGCGGCGGCCGTCCAGCCGCTGCACCAGGGCGCACCACAGGGCCACCAGGACCGCGCCGAGGCCGCTGCAGATCAGCAGGATCAACAGCACCAGCGGCAGGCTCAGGGGGGCCGGCACCCCCAGCCAGGTGAGGGGATGCAGCCACAGCAGCCAGCCGTGGCTCACCGCCACGGCGGTGCCTCCCCAGACGGCCGCCTGGCGGGGTCCAAAGCTCCAGAGGGGCACCAGCGCCAGCCAGAGCACCGGTGGCACCCCCCACGGGGTGAGGCTGAAGCCGGCGGCGGCACACGCCAGCAGCGGCATTAACCAATCCTTAAGAGCTTGTCTCCCGATTCTTAGCGCAGAGACCTGGTGCGGAGGCATACATTCCGGCCGTCGTCAGCCCTTCACCGGCATGGTCGCCTCCCCGCAGTCCTTCGCGTCTCCCGAGGCCGCCGGCTGGCTGGAGCAGCTTGAGACTACCTTTCGCAGCCGCTCCCTCATCCACCTGGCCGCCGGCAGTCCGGTGCCCCTGCTCAGCGACCACGTGTGGCTGGTGGTGCGGGGGATGGTGCGCCTCTCCACCTGCCAGATGAGCGGTGACGAGGCCCTGCTGGGCCTGGCGGGCCCCAACGAACCCTTTGGCCGGCCCCTCAGTGCCGTGGATCCCTACGACGCCATCACCCTCACCGCCAGTGACCTGCTCTGCCTGCGCTGGGACGAGATCGTCGGCGATCCGCAGCTGTCGTCCCTGCTGCTGCAGGCCCTGGCCCGCCGCTACCGCCAGGCGGAGGCCCTGCTGGCCTTGATGGGCCTGCGCCGCGTCGAGGAGCGGCTGCGCGCCTTCCTCGAGCTGCTGGCCAACGACTACGGCCAACCCGTCGAGGCCGGCGTGCGCATCGGCGTGCGGCTCACCCACCAGGACCTGGCCAACGCCCTCGGCAGCACCCGCGTCACCATCACCCGCCTGCTGGGCCAGCTGCGGGAGGAGGGCTGGCTGGTGTTGGAATCCGGCCGTCACCTGGTCGTGGCCCATCGCCGCCGCTAGACCGGCCTGGAACGGTCAACGGCGATGGATTCCAGCAATCCCCTGCAGCAGCTGCTGCTCCGCGGTCTGAGCACCACCAGCCTGGTGGCCGACCGGCTGCGGGGCGTCACCCAGGAATGGGTGTTGAGCGGCCGCCTGGATCCGGCCCAGGCCACGGCCCTGGTGGACGATGTGATGGGGGCCCTGCGGGGCGACAATCCCGAGGCTGAACGGCAGGCCGAACGGCTGCTGGAACGCAACGTCGAGAACTTTCTGGGCGACCTGGGCCTGGCCCGCCAGCGGGAGGTGGACGAGCTGCGGGGTCGCATCGACCGCCTCGAGCAGCGCCTGCGGGACCTCGCCGGCGGCTGACACAATGCCCTTGCGGGCCCGTTCCTCCCCCATGCGCGACATTCTGATCAGTTCGGCCGTCTGCCTGGCCTGCCTGCTGGTGGCCCTGGCCAGTCAGCTGGTGGCCCCCACGCCGGCCCAGGCCCGGGACAGCCAACCCATGGCCGTGGTCGCAGCCGCCCCTGGGACCAGCGCCGCCCCGGGGGAGCTGGACCCCGATGATGCCAACCCCCGTCTTTTCTCGATGGCCCCTGACACCGACGACACCCTGGCCCAGGCGGGCGGCAAGGCCGCCGACCTGCTTGGAGGGGACCCGCTGATCGCCGCCAAGGAGCGCACCACCGCCTCGGGCCTGCGCATCACCGATCTGGTGGTGGGCACCGGTGCCGAAGCCGTGAGCGGCCGCACCGTGACCGTCAACTACCGCGGCACCCTCACCAGCGGCAAGGAGTTCGACAGCAGCTACGGCCGCGGCCCCTTCAGCTTTCCCCTCGGTGCCGGTCGCGTCATCCGCGGCTGGGACGAGGGGGTGGCCGGCATGAAGGAAGGCGGCAAGCGCAAGCTGGTCATCCCGCCTGACCTCGGCTACGGCGACCGTGGCGCCGGTGGCGTGATCCCCCCCAACGCCACCCTGGTGTTTGAGGTGGAACTGCTGAAGGTGGGCCGCTGAGGCGCGGCGATACCGGGGCCGGCGCAGGTGGATCGTTAAGATCTGCCACGCCTGCCCCCGCTGCCATGGCCCACACCCTGCCCGCTCTCCCCTACGAGATCGACGCCCTCGAACCCCACATCTCGCGCCAGACCCTGGAGTTCCACCACGGCAAGCACCACAACGCCTACGTCACCAACCTCAACAACCTGGTGGCCGGCAGTGACCTTGAGGCCAGCAGCCTTGAAGACACCATCACCGCCGTCGCCGGTGATGCCAGCAAGGCCGGGGTGTTCAACAACGCCGCCCAGGTGTGGAATCACAGCTTCTACTGGCAGTGCATGAAGCCCGGTGGTGGCGGCTCCCCCAGCGGCGCCCTGCTCGACAAGATCACCGCTGATTTCGGCAGCTACGACGCCTTCGTCGAACAGTTCAAGGCGGCGGGTGCCACCCAGTTCGGCAGCGGCTGGGCCTGGCTGGTGCTCGACAACGGCACCCTCA
>CAZWFG010000106.1:0-7461 GCA_964632245.1 uncultured Synechococcus sp.
CGCCCACGTAGGCCACCGGATGACCCTTGGTTTTGAGTTCGGCGATGGTCGCCAGCCCCCCGGGCAGGCGGGTTTCCAGCATCGCCGTGGCATGCAGCGGAATGTCTGGCCGGGTGGTGGCGTGGGTGGCGGGGGAGAGGTCGTCGGTGTTCGTCTCCCCCTCGACCTTGAACACGGTGACGGTGATCTCGGCGGGCAGGGGCGGCCGGCCGGTGAACCATTCGGCGGCGGCCCAGCTGTCGATCACCTGGCGGGCCAGGGGATTGGTGGCCGCCAGGGCCATCACATCGTGGTACGCGTCGTAGACGCGCAGGGTGCGGCCCAGGCCCTCGGCGGCGGCCGCGGCGACGGCCGGGTCAGCGGCGCCGAGCAGGTCGATGAGGGCGCCGACGTTGTAGCCGCCGATCATGGTGGCCAGCAGTCGCGTGGCCTCCAGGGGGCTCACGAGGGGACTCGAGGCCTCGCCGCGGGCCACCGCCGTCAGCCAGCTGGCCTTCACGTACGCCGCTTCGTCCACCCCCGGTGGGATGCGCTCGCTCAGCAGCTCCAGCAGCACCGCTTCTTCACCGGCCGGCGGTTGGGCCAGCAGCTCGGTGAGGGCCTGGGTCTGGGCGGCGCTGAGGGGCAGGGCCGGAATCCCCAGCGCCTCCCGTTCAGCGGCGGCGCTGCGGTAACCGCTGAGCAGATCGGCGGCGGGGATGGCGGCTTCGGGCATGGGCCGGCGGGAACGGTCGCTGGGACTCATTGTCGACACCGACGGGTTCCGGCTTGGTGGGCATTGCTGCAGAACAGCTCCCCGGCCGGCGGGTTCCTAGGCTGGATAACGGCGTTTCCTTGGTGGCACCGGGCATGATTCCCACCTCCGATCTGCACGTGGTGGAGACGCGGCCGCTGGTGGCCCCGGCGGTGCTGCACACCGACCTGCCCCTGGCCGATGGCGCGGCCGAGACGGTGCGGGCCGCCCGCCAGCGCATCCAGCACATCCTGCGGGGCGACGATCCGCGGTTGCTGGTGGTGGTGGGCCCCTGCTCGGTGCACGACGTGGCCGCGGCCCAGGACTACGCCGACCGGCTGCTGCCCATCCGTCGGCGCCTGGCCGATCACCTCGAGGTGGTGATGCGGGTGTATTTCGAGAAGCCGCGCACCACCGTGGGCTGGAAGGGGCTGATCAACGACCCCCACCTCGACGGCAGCTACGACATCAACACCGGCCTGAAACTGGCCCGCGGCCTGCTGCTGCACCTGGCGGAGCTGGGCCTGCCGGCGGCCACCGAGCTGCTGGATCCGGTGGTGCCTCAATACATCGCCGATCTGATCAGCTGGACCGCCATCGGCGCCCGCACCACCGAAAGCCAGACCCACCGCGAGATGGCATCGGGTCTGTCGATGCCCATCGGCTTCAAGAACGGCACCGATGGCGGTGTCGCCGTGGCCATCAATGCCATGGAGGCCGCCTCCCGCCCCCATCATTTTCTGGGCATCAACCGCCAGGGCCATGCCTCGATCGTCTCGACCACCGGCAACCCCTACGGCCATCTGGTGCTGCGGGGCGGAGGCAGCGGCACCAATTTCCATCCCGAGGCGGTGGCCGAGGCCGCCCGGCAGCTGCAGGCCGCCGATCTGCCCCACCGGGTGATGGTGGACTGCAGCCACGGCAATTCGAACAAGGATTACCGCCGCCAGGGCGAAGCCCTCGAGGCTGTGGCCGAGCAGGTGCGGGGCGGTTCGGGCGATGTGCTCGGGGTGATGCTCGAAAGCCACCTGGTGGCCGGCAATCAGAAGCTGGGTCCTGATCCGGCCCGACTCACCTACGGCCAGAGCATCACCGATGCCTGCATCGATCTCGACGCCACCGAAACCCTGCTCGAGACCCTGGCGGCGGCCGTGGCGGCGGGGCGACCGGCCCCGGTAGCCGCCGCTACGGCACTTTGATCCGGCGGGCGTAATTTCACGCCACCTGCCGATCGCTTGCATGCAGCTGCTGCTTCAGTTCTTCGGCATCAGCGACCCCCTGCGGTTGTTCGAACTGGAGCTGCACAGCGAAGGGGGCCCGGCCTTTGCCGGCTTCCGGCCGCTGCAGCTCGACGATCTGCTGGGTTGGGGGCAAGAGTCGGCCAGAGTGCGGGGCTGGGACCTGGAGCTGGTGCAGCGCACCCTCGTCAATGGCTGGATCGAGCGGGCCGAGGCGATTTTGCAGTGGCAGCGGCAGCTGCGGGAGGAACCGGCCGACCGGCGGCTCGTGGCCGGGCTGGGCACCCCGGTCGACTGGCAGCAGCGCTGCGAACAGCTGTTCAGGGTGTAGAGCGGCGGGCGCTGCCTCAGCCCAGCAGGCCCGCCAGCCAGGCGCTGCCAAGCGGCACCGTGAGGTTGTCGAGTCCACCCCATGAGATCTGCTCGAGGGCCGTGGCCGCCGCGGCGGTTGCCAGCAGGGGCGGCCAGGCCAGGTCGGGCAGGCTGAGCCGCAGCACCAACACCGCGAGCACCGCCATGGTGAGGGTGCCCAGCAGGGATTTGGTCTGGCCCCACACCTGCCAGCGGGGGGAGGGCAGCAGGGGGCCGATCAGGCCTGCCATCCCATCACCGAGGGCCATCACCAGCACCCCCGCCACCACCAGGTCGGGCCGCTGGCGCCAGTACAGCAGCAGCAGCAGGCTGATCGAGGCGCCGTAGGCCACGGTGCCAAGGCTGCGGCGGCCCACATCCTCAACGGCGGGAATGAGGCGCAGGCGATGGTTGATCGCCGTGAGCACCGTCATCGCCAGGGCCGTGGCCAGGGCCTGGGCCAGGGGGATGTGCAGGGCGGCGGCGAGGGGCACCAGACCGCCGGCGCCGATGTGCACGAGTTTGCGGCTGGCTTCCCGCTGCTGCGGCCAGCGCCGCCGCACCAGCACGGCCAGGGAAAGCACCAGGGCGAACCAGAGAATCAGCAGCAAGGGGGCTGGCACCGGCGGCTCAGGCCGCGTGGTGCTGGCTGGTGATCAGGCGCAGCTTGAGGATCGCCTTGGCCTCCAGCTGCCGCACCCGTTCGCGGGAAACGTTGATCTGGCGGCCGATCTCGGCCAAGGTGAGGGGTTCGGTGCCATCCAGGCCGAAGCGCAGCCGCAGGATTTTCTGTTCCCGCTCGTTCAGCTGGGTGATCCAGGTGCCGAGGTGTTCCTTCTGGATCGACCGGTCCATGCCGTCCATCGGTTCGAGGCTGGCCGGATCGGGGATCAGCTCGCCGAGGGTGCTGCGGTCTTCATCGCCGCGGGCATGGGCGTCGAGGGAGGCGCAGGGGGCGCTCTGGCTCAGCAGATCCTCGAGTTCGTCGGGCTCGATCCCCATGGCGTGGGCCAGCTCGAGGCGGTTGGGCTGGCGACCGAAGCGGTGTGACAGTTCGCGGGTGATGCGGCGTAGCTTGGCCAGCTTCTCGCTGATGTGGATCGGCAGTCGGATGGTGCGGGCGGTGTTGTCGATCGCCCGGGTCATGCCCTGGCGGATCCACCAATAGGCGTAGGTTGAAAACTTGTAGCCCATGGCCGGGTCGAACTTGTCGACCGCCCGCTCCAGGCCGATGGTGCCCTCCTGGATCAGGTCGAGCAGTTCCAGGCCCTGGTTCTGGTACTTCTTGGCGACGCTCACCACCAGCCGCAGGTTGGCGGCCATCATGCGATCGCGGGCGCGGCAGCCCATGCGGATCTGCTGGCGTTCGCGGGGGCTGCGGTCGTCGGCGGGGATCGTGACCAGCTGCTTCATCTGCTGCACCTGGTGGGCCAGCTCAATTTCTTCAGCCGGTGTGAGCAGTGGCACACGGCCGATCATGGTGAGGTACCAGCCGATCGAGTCGCTGCTCAGCCTGCCGCCGCTACGGCCGGCCGGCCGGGGCCGACCGTTGGGCCGACCATCGCTCCCGGGGCTGGATTCCAGGGGCGCTGCCATGACCCGCTCTCTCGTTAACAATGCCGCGAAGATAGCACTTGGGCGGCAGCCAAATCGGTGCTAATCCGGAAAGTTCGGCGAAAAAAACCTGAAATGGTTAAAAACGCGGCACGGCTGCAACTTTTTGGTTGTTTCTGCCACTGTTCCGGCTAGGCCCCGGCTCGTCCCTGGGGGGCTGTCCAGCCTGTCATCAGATCCACCTGGCTGTTGTGCTCGTGCTCGCCCGGTTGCCGCTGCACGAACCGGCCATCGGGCTGCATGTCCCAGGCGCCGCGGTTGTCAGCGAGGTAGGTGTGCAGCAGCCCTTCGAGCCGTTCCCGCAGCAGCGGGTCGTCGATCGGAGTCACGGCCTCCACCCGCCGGTCGAGGTTCCGTCCCATCCAGTCGGCGCTGCCGATATACACCTCCGGTGCACCATCGTTGGCAAACCAGAACACCCGTGAATGTTCCAGGAAGCGGCCGATGATGCTGATCACCCGCACGTTCTCGCTGTGGCCCTCAAGGCCCGGCCGCAGGCTGCAGATGCCGCGGATGATGAGGTCAATCTGCACACCGGCCCGGGCAGCTTCGTAAAGCAGATGGATCAACCGCGGATCCACCAGGGAATTCATCTTGGCGATCAGGTGCCCCCCCCGCCCCTCGCGGGCGTGGTCGATCTCCCGCTGGATCAGCGCCTCCATGCCCGCCCGCAGAGTCACCGGTGCCACCAGCAGCCGCCGGAAACTCTGCTGCTTCGAAAACCCGGTGAGGTAATTGAACAGTTCCACCAGGTCCTGGCCCAGTTCCGACCGGGCACTGAGCAGGCCCAGGTCGGTGTAGAGCCTTGATGTCTTGGAGTTGTAGTTGCCGGTGCCCACGTGGACGTAGTGGCGCAGCTCATCCCGTTCTCGCCGCAGCACCAGGGTGATCTTGGTGTGGGTCTTGAGGCCGATCACGCCATACACCACATGCACTCCCGCCTGCTCCAGCTGGCGGGCCCATTGGATGTTGTTCTCTTCATCAAAGCGGGCCTTGAGTTCCACCAGGGCCATCACCTGCTTGCCGTTCTCGGCGGCGGCAATCAGCGAGCTGATCACCCGTGAATCCTTTGACACCCGATAGAGGGTCATCTTGATCGCCAGCACATCGGGATCTTCGGCCGCCTGGCTGATGAACTCCTCCACCGAGGCGCTGAACAGGTCGTAGGGATGGTGCAGCAGCACATCGCCCCGCCGCAGCACGTCGAAGATGCTCTCGAACTCCTCGGGTTTGAGGGAACCGTCGGTGAGGCGGCTCTTCTGGGCCCGTTGCAGCGGTGCCGCCACCCGCGCCTGCTGGGGGCTGTCCTTGATCTGCGGCAGCGGCAGGCCGGTGAGACCGAAGAGGTCGTCAAGGCCCAGGGGACCGTTGATGCGGTACAGGTCCTCGGCCTCCACATCCATGCCGTCCATCAGCAGCTCAATCACGTCCTGGGGCATCTCGTTCGCCACCTCGAGCCGCACCACCTCGCCGCCCAGGCGGCGCTTGCGCAGCCCTTCCTCGAGGGCATGGATGAGGTCATCGGCCTCCAGGTCGCGCAGTTCGAGGTCGGCGTCGCGGGTGACCCGGAAGAAGTAATGCCCTTCCACCGTCATGCCGGGGAACAGCAGGCCCAGGTTGAAGGCCACCACCTGTTCCAGGGGCACCGCCACGAACACCGGCGCCGGGGTGGCCGGACTGGCCAGGTCGAGGGGCAGCTTGATGAAACGCGGCAGGTTCTTCTGCGGCACCTTCACCCGGGCGAACTGCTGTTCGCCGGTGTCGGGATCCCGGATCAGGGCCGCGATGTTGAGGCTCAGGTTGCTGATGAACGGGAACGGATGGGCCGGATCGACCGCCAGGGGCGTGAGCACCGGAAAGATGGCGCTGCGGAAGTGCTGGCTCAGCCACTCCTTCTGGGCCTCATTCAGCTGGCTGTGGTCGAGCACGTGCACGCCGTGGTCGGCCAGGCGGGGTTTGAGGTGGCCCCGGTAGTGCTGCTGCTGTTCATCGAGCAGGGGCCGCAGCTTGGTCTGAATCGCCTGCAGCTGTTGCAATGGCGTGAGGCCATCGATGCTGAGGGTTTCGATGCCGGCCTCGACCTGCGACTTGAGCGAGGCCACCCGCACCATGAAGAACTCGTCGAGGTTGTTGCTGAAGATGGCGCTGAACTTCGCCTGCTCCAGCAGCGGTGTGCGCGCATCCTGCGCCTGGGCCAGCACCCGCCGGTTGAAGTCGACCCAGGCCAGCTCGCGATTCAGATACAGCTCAGGCGGAAGGATGGCGGGGGCCATGGGGGGCGACGGAGTCCGATCGTCCGGACCATAGGCAGCGTGGGTCAAGGATCCGTTAGCACTCAGCACGATCACCACCACCAGCAGGCCCGCCGCCAGCAGGAACGGGCTGGCGATGCCCAGGTGCTCGTAGCTGAGCCCCATCAGCACCGGGCCCAGCACGCTGCCGAGGCTCTGCAGACCCTGCAGGCTGCCCAGGGCTGCCCCCTGCCCTTCGTCATCCAGGCGGCGGGACACCTGGCTGCGCAGGCAGGGGGTGACCAGGCCGGTGCCGGCCGCCAGCAACGTCACCGCCGCATACACAGCACCTTCGGCGTGGGGCGGCCGGGCCAGGGGGATCAGCAGGCAGCCGGCGATCACCAGACCCAGCCCCACCAGGCTGAGGCGCCGCTCACCGAAGCGCTGCACCAGCGGGCCGATCAGGCCCCCCTGCACCACCGTGGCCACCACGCCCACGATCAGAAAGGCGGTGGTGGCCGGCCCCGGCCCCCAGCCCAGCCGCTGCTTGAAGAACAGCACCAGCACCGCGGTGGCGCCGTTGAAGGCCAGAAAGAAGAGAAAGAAGCCCAGGCTGAGGCGCCCCACCTGCGGATGGGTCAACACCTGCCGCAGCTGCAGGAACGGCAGCAGCTGACGCTTGCGCGGCAGCGGCCGGCGCTGGTCGGGCGGGTGGGTTTCGGGCAGCAGCAGCAGCACCGCCAGCAGGTTGACCACCGCGATCGCGACCGACACCCACACCGGCAGCGTCACGCCCCAGCGGCTGAGCACCCCGGCCAGGGCCGGACCGAGGATGAAGCCGAGGCCGAAGGCGACGCCGATCAGTCCGAAGGCCTTCGCCCGCCGTTCCGGTGGGGTGATGTCGGCCAGCACCGCGCCGGCGGTGGCGGCGAACCCTCCGCTGAAGCCATCGATCAGCCGGCCGGCGAACAGCAGCGGCAGGGGCCAGGGGCTGCCGGCGGGCCAGGGCAGCGCCAGGGTGGTCGCGAACAGCCCCAGCCCCCCCACCGTGCCGGCGACACAGATCGCCAGCACCGGCCGGCGGCCGTGGCGGTCGCTGAGGGCGCCGATCACCGGATTGGCAATGAACTGGGCCAGGGCATAGCTGCCCGCCAGCAGGCCCAGCACCGCGCCGCTGCTGGTGTAACCCGCCAGCAGAAAAGGCAGCAGCGGAAAGACCAGGCTTTCGCCCACCCGGTCGTTGAGCAGCGTCAGGAACACCGCCAGCAGGGTCGAGGGGCGGCGCATGCCGGCG
>CAZWFG010000107.1:0-7409 GCA_964632245.1 uncultured Synechococcus sp.
GTGGCGCGGCCGCTGGCTTGAGGTGATGGGCTGCGGCATGGTCGATCCGGCGGTGTTGGAGGGCCTCGGCCTCGACCCTGAACGCTGGAGCGGATTCGCCGCCGGTCTGGGGGTCGAACGCTTCTGCATGGTTCGCCACGGCATCGACGACATCCGCCGTCTTTACAACAGTGACCTCCGCTTTCTGGAGCAGTTCTGAGGTTCTGAGGGCTGGCGCCCGTAAGATTCAGGGCCCTGGCTGGCCTTCGATCGGTGCCCTGTGCCGGACTGATCGTCAACGACGGCAAGGATCTGGCCGTCAGCACCGCTGAACGGATCGAAGCCCGTCTGCAGCAGGGGGGCTGGGAGGTCGTGCGCACCAGCAGCGCCGGAGGCATGGTGGGCTTTGCCAACCCAGACCAGCATCTGCGCACCCTGGGCCACATGGCCTGCGTGCCGGCCAGCTTCCGCCGCGACATGGCGATGGCGATCGTGCTGGGCGGTGACGGCACCGTGCTCTCGGCAGCTCGCCAGACGGCACCCCTCGGGGTGCCGATGCTGACCATCAACACCGGCCATCTCGGCTTCCTGGCCGAGACCTACCTCGACCATCTCGACCTGGCCATCGAGCAGGTGCTGGAGGGCCGCTGGACCGTGGAAGACCGGACCATGCTGCTGGTGACCGTGCTGCGGGGGGACCAGCGCCGCTGGGAGGTGCTCTGTCTCAACGAGATGGCCCTGCACCGGGAACCCCTCACCAGCATGTGCCATTTCGAGATCGCCATCGGCCGCCATGCCCCCGTCGACATCTCGGCCGATGGCGTCATCCTCTCGACCCCCACAGGCTCGACGGCCTATGCCCTGAGCGCCGGCGGCCCGGTGATCGCCCCCGACTGCCCGGTGCTGGAGCTGGCGCCGATCTGTCCCCATTCGCTGGCCTCACGGGCCCTTGTGTTCAGCGACAGCGAACCGGTGACGATCTTCCCGGCCACCCCCGAGCGGCTGATGATGGTGGTGGACGGCAGTGCCGGCTGTTATGTGTGGCCCGAGGATCGGGTGCTGATCCGCCGCAGTGACACCCCAGCCCGGTTTCTGCGGCTGCAGGACCACGAGTTCTTCCGGGTGCTGGGCGAGAAACTGGGCTGGGGGCTGCCCCATGTGGCCAAACCCGGTGCCCCCGCCGGCGGTTCATGACGGCCGAGGTGTCCAGTGGCCGGCTGCTGTTGGTGGGCTCTGCCGCCGTGGCCATGGCGGTCAGGCTCGAGGCTTCGGGGTACGCCACCCTCACCTGGGACCGGGCGGCGGCGGCCGCGGCGGTGGCCTCCGGAGCCCTGCCGGCTGATCTGCTTGCCATCGTGCTGTCGGCTGAGGCCATCGACCTGGCGGCCCCCCTGCGGGGCCTTGCCGCTCGGGAGCCTGGCGGTGCCCTGTCGCTGCTGCTCGAGGTGGACGACGACACCGTCGCCGCCCGCTGCCTCTGCCTGGAGGCCGGCGCCAGCGACTTCTGGTTGCGGTCGGCTCCCCCCAGTGATCTGCTGCGGCGTCTGCGGTTGCATCGCCGGGGTTCCGCTGGTGCGACGGCGCCACCCCGGCTGCTGGAGGAGGGCGATCTGCGGCTCGATCCCGTGCAGCAACGGGTGTGGCGCGGTCGGCGGGAGGTGCTGCTCACGGCCCGTGAGTATGCGCTGCTGCTGCTGTTGCTGGAACACCGCGGCCAGACCGTGAGCCGCGAGGAGATCCTCAGCCAGGTGTGGGGTCAGACCGAGGACGCCGGTGGCGGCAATGTCATCGAGGTCTACATCCGGTACCTTCGGCTCAAGCTGGAGGCCGACGGCGAACGCCGCCTGATCCACACCGTCCGTGGCCGTGGCTACGGCCTGCGCCACACCCCGTTCTGACCCGCCCTTGCCCATCACCGCTCCCCCACCACCGCCGCCCCAGCACCTGCCGGTGGAGGCCCGCTGGTGTGTGCCCCAGGGCTGTTTCGAGCTGGAGGTGCCCCGCACCCTGGCCCAGCAGCAGCGGGGCCTGATGCAACGCCCCGCCCTGGGGCCATGGCAGGGCATGTGGTTCCGCTACGACCCGCCGGCCCAGGTGGGCGTGTGGATGCACCAGTGCATCGCCCCCCTCGACCTGGTGTTCCTGCGGCAGGGGCGGATCGCCGCCATCAGCGCCGACGTGCCCCCCTGCCCGAAGCTGCCGTGCCCCGTGGTCTACTCCCCGGGCACGGTCGATGGGTTCGTCGAACTGCGGGCTGGCAGGGCCCGCGAACTGGGCCTCAGGGTCGGCGACCCCGCAGCACCAGCACTGGATTCAACGGCGCCAGCCGCGTCCCCTCGGCCAGGGGCACGCCGCGACTGATCTGCAGCTGGGTGAGGCTGACCTGCAGCCCTGCGGTGTCGAGCAGGGGGCGCAGACCCGCCAGGGGTTCCAGGGTCGCCAGCGGGAGCACCACCACGCCGCCGGGCTTCAGCCGCTCCAGCACCGCCTGCAGCAACCGGGGCCGGTCACGACCGCCGCCGATCAGCACCCGGTCGGGATCGGGCAGTTGTGCCAGCAGCGCCAGGGCCTCCCCTTCGCGCACGGCGGCGGGCTGCAGACCCAGCCGTTCTGCATTGGCCCGGATCAGGTCGGCTCCACCGCTGCGACGTTCCACCGCCCACAGGGCCAGGCCGGGACAGAGCCGCAGGGCTTCGAGGCCGACGCTGCCGGTGCCGGCCCCCAGGTCCCAGAGCACCCCACGGTCGGGCAGGTCGAGGTCGGCGAGCAGCTGGATCCGCACCTCCCGTTTGGTCATCAGCCCCGGATGGTCGTCGTGCTGCAGCCAGATCCCGTCGTCCAACCCGAAGCGTGGCAGGCTGGCCGGGTCGGGCGGTGCCGGCGGTCGGGCCAGCAGCAGCAGCAGATGCAGCGGGTCGAGGTCAGGGGGCAGCGGTGCATCGGCCTCCAGCAGCCAGCGGCGTTCGGCCGGATGGCCGAGGCGTTCCATCAGCCAGAGGTCATAGGCGGCACTCAGCCCCTGGGCCTGCAGCAGCTGCCGCACCGGCGTCGGGCCACCGGCGCCGGCATCGGTGAGCACGACCAGGGCCGTCGGCCGCCGGGCCAGGGCGGTGAGCAGGGCCGTCTCGTCGCGGCCGTGCAGGCTCACCCAGGTGGCGTCCTGCCAGGGGCGGGCGAGGCGGGCGAAGGCCAGCTGCAGCGCACTGGGGGCCGGCTGCACCCTCAGGGCATCGGCCCCGAACCGTTCGGCCAGGCGCCGGCCGATGCCGAACCAGAGGGGATCGCCGCTGGCGAGCACCAGGGGCCTGCGGCCCTGGCGGCGGGCGGCGGCCAGGGCCTCGAGCAGCGGGCCCGGTTCCCGGGTGGAAAGCAGGTCGGGGCCGGGCAGCCGTTGCTGCAGTTCCGCCAGCAGCCGGGGGGAGGCGGCCACCGGATCAGCCGCCTGCAGCAGCTGCCATTGGGCCGGCGTCAGTCCATCGAGGCCATCGGCCCCGATGCCCAGCACCTGGATCGGTGGCTCAGCCGCCATGGGTGGCCACCGTTGTCCCCAGGTTGTGCCGCTGCAGGAAGGCGGCGAAACGGGGGGCCAGATCGCGGCTGGCGGAGATGGTGATGTGGTCGTCGTCGACAAAGGTGTAGCGCCCCCGGTCGTCGCGGTAGCGCAGGCGGCCTGCGGCATCGAGGAAGGGATCGGCGGGGTCGAACACCACGGCATCGGTGCCGGCGACAGTGGCCGCAAGCAGGTCGTGCATCTGGCGGCGCTGGGTGGCCGTCACCGCCGGCGGAGGCACGCAGCCGCTCGAGATGAGGCCCGCGAAGGGCAGGGCCTGCGCCCCCTCGCAGGTGAAGGTGCGACCCGTGAGCACCGGCAGATCCTGAATCAGCACCACCCGCACGCCCCGGTCGCCGAACCGCCGGATCAGGCTCCGCACCTCCTGCTGGAAGCGCTGCCGGCCCGCCTCCTCGGGCAGGTGCTGGCCAGCGGCGATCAGCCGCGGGTGGATGGCTTCCTCGAACAGGGTCTGGTCCATCGGGAACAGATACAGCTGCAGAAACGACGACAGCACCAGCACATCCCCCGGCCGCAGCTGCCGCTCGGCGGCCGCCAGTTCCTGCTGCACAAACGGTGTGCAGGGCTTGTAGCCGGGGATGTCGGGGATGGCCTGCAGGCCCGGCAGCACCAGGCAGCCGGGTTTCCAGGCCAGCCGGAAGCCCAGTCCCTCCTGGCGGGCCACGGCGGACACCATCGGGGCGTACTGCAGGGCGTGGGAATCGCCGAGCAGCATCAGTGTTGAGCGGCCAGCCGCCGCAGGGCGGTGGCAGCGTTCGGCCCTGGAGGCGGCATCGCCGTCGTCACCCCGGCAGCGCCGGGGGGTCATCGGTCCGCTGGGGTCGAGCACCGTGTCGGTTTCGTAGCGCTCGGAGCGCGGCACGCGCACCTCGCGGTGGCCGAGGAAGACGCGGCCGATGGGGAAGGCCAGGGCATCCACGGCGCCCCATGCGGCCGCAAGGCCCATGGCCGCCGCCGCAAAGACCACAGGGTTGCTGGCTTTGTGGCGGCGCAGGGGCCGTTCCACGAGGACCCAGGCCGCCAGGGCCAGCCCCAGGGCCAGCAGGCTGGCCAGCAGCCTCAGCAGGGGGGTGTTGAGGCCGAGGGTGAGGCGGAAGAAGACGAAGACGGGCCAGTGCCAGAGGTAGAGCGAGTACGACAGCAGGCCAAGGCCCAGCAGCACCCGTTCAACGGGGGGCCAGGGCAGGAACCGTTCCCCGCGGCCATGGCCGGCGGTGATGAACAGCAGGCTGGCCAGCACCGGCAGCCACACCACCGGCAGGGGAAAGGGAAGGCCGGTGCTGATCAGCGTCACCGAGGCCAGCAGCAGGGCCATGGAGAGCAGCCGCAGACCCCGGGCGAGGCGGGGGGAGAGCGCCGGCAGCCCCTGCAGGCCGAGGGCCAGCAGCGCCCCGCTGGCCAGTTCCCAGAACCGGGGGGCCATCAGATAGAAAGCCGCCTGGCTGGAGCCGGCCTTCATCAGGCCGATGCCGTGCACGAGCGAGGCGATGCTGGCGGCCAGCACCGCCAGCACAGCCCCCCGCCGTCGGCCCCGGCCGAGGGCCAGGCCCAGCAGCAGCAGCAGCGGAAACACCAGGTAGAACTGTTCCTCCACCCCCAGCGACCACGTGTGGGTGAAGGGGTTGAGGCTGGTGTCGACGTCGAAGTAGCCGGTTTCCTTGCCGTTGAGATAGACGTTCGACCAGCCGAACAGGGCCCGCAGCCCAGTGCGGAAGATGCGATTGGTCTGGTCGGATGGAGGCACCAGCAGGGCGAAGGCCAGGGCCGTGCTGACGAGGCAGAGCAGCAGATTGGGCAGCAGCCGCTTCAGGCGTCGGGCGTAGAAGCCCAGCAGGGTGGGCAGGGCCGGAGCGGGCTGGCCGGCCAGCAGCACGCCCGTGACCACAAATCCCGACAGCACGAAGAAGACGTCGACCCCGACAAAGCCCCCGGGCAGCCAGGGGGGGCAGAGGTGATAAACAACGACCGCCAGCACGGCCAGGCCCCGCAGGCCATCCAGGTCGGCGCGGTAGGGGAAACGGGGCCTGGGGACAACGACCGGCGTGGTCTGGACGCGTTCGGCCGCAGCGCTCGGCAAGATCCGACCCCGATGGAGCGGCGGATCCTAGCCGCTTGGACCCGCAGGACTCAGGACGACCCGCCGGAGGTCACAGGTTAACGTCCAGTTAATGCTGTGGCACAGTGTAGGGGCCGTTCCCGGGCGCCGCGATTGAGCCCTCCGCTGACCACGCCTGTTCGCTGGGGCTGCCGTCGCTCCCAGGTCATGCTGCTGGCCGGGCTGCTGGGCTGGGTGGTGTTCCTGCTGCCCTTCGGCGTGGGCGTGCTGGCCACCTACAGCCCCCGCGCCGTGGTGGGTGAGCAGCGGGCCGAGGGCGCCCGTCGGCTGGGGGCGGGCTGGTTCGTCTCCTCGACTCCCCTGGCCCGCTGAGCCGCCGCCTCAGGCCCTGTTCTGCGATGCTGGCCGCCGATGGGGGCATGGGCATGGCGCTGCCAGGCGTGAAGGGGCTGCAGGACCTCTGGCGGCGTGGGTCCGCCGCTGCGGCGCCCCCCGTGGCCAGCTGGTCGCGCCCCTTTGGCCTCGGCTGGGAGAAGCCCTACACGGTGCGCTACGCCAGCAACCTCGACGACGGTCCCTGGCATGGGGCCCCCCTGGGGGGATTCGGGGCCGGCTGCATCGGCCGCAGCTCCCGCGGTGACTTCAACCTCTGGCACCTGGATGGGGGCGAGCACTGGTATGGCGCCATTCCGGACTGCCAGTTCGCCCTGTTCGAGAGCGATGGCGACGACCGCCGCGCCCATGCCCTGGCGGTGGCCCCCCAGCGGGACGACACCCACAGCCAGCACGAGGGGGCGCCCCTGGAGGCCTGGAGCTGGTACCCCGCCAGCGACGGCCAGCACCAGACCGGTCAGTACAGCGCCCGCTACCCCCTCAGCTGGTTCCGTTACACCAACGTCTTTCGCGCCGAGGTGGTGTGCGAGAGCTTCAGCCCCATCCTTCCGGGCGACTACCGCGACACGAGCCTGCCCTTGGCGGTGTTCCGCTGGAGTCTGCACAACCCCACCCGCCGGCCCCTGACCCTGTCGCTGCTGCTCAGCTGGCGCAACACCGTCGGCTGGTTCACCAACACCGTCGCCACCCCGGCGGTGCACTTCCGGGATGACGGCAGCCCCGAACACGATTACTTCCCCGCCATCGGCCGCACCGAGGGCCAGCGCAACCGCCGCCTGGACACCGCAGATGTGCGGGGTCTGCTGCTGGAGGGAGAACGGTCGCAGCCCCTGGCCGAAGGCCAGGGCCAGTGGTGCCTGGCGGTGCCGGCCGACCTGGAGGGCGTTGAACTGATGCGTTGCACCCGCTGGAATCCGGCGGGCAGCGGCGCCGAGCTGTGGCAGCCCTTCGCCCGAGAGGGGGCGATTCCGGACAACAGCGACGACCGCTGCAGCGGCCGCGATGATCCCGCCAGTGCCGCCATTGCCCTGCGCTTCACCCTGGCCCCCGGTGAGACCCGGGAACTGCCGGTGGTGATCAGCTGGGACCTGCCGGTGACGGCCTTCGCCAGCGGCAGCCAGGCCCTGCGGCGCTACACCGATTTTTTCGGGGCTGACGGCACCGCCGCCGCCGCCATCGCTGCCGAAGGCCTGCGCCGCTGGCCCGAGTGGCGGGCGGCCATCGACCGCTGGCAAGCGCCGGTGCTGGAGCGCCAGGACCTGCCCGAACCGCTGCGGATGGCCCTGCTCAACGAGCTCTACGACCTGGCCAGCGGCGGCACCCTCTGGACCGCCGCCGGACCGAAGGACCCCGTCGGCCGCTTCGGCGTGCTCGAGTGCCTCGACTACGCCTGGTACGAGAGCCTGGATG
>CAZWFG010000108.1:0-7369 GCA_964632245.1 uncultured Synechococcus sp.
TTCGGCCGGTTGGAGCTGGGGCAGGAGGGTTTCGAGGGCCCCTGTGGCGTCCATCTCCTCGCGCACGATCGCGGACACCCTGCGCAGCACCCGCCACATCAGGGGCAGGTAGGCATAGATGCCGGGGGCGACCCGTCGGATGTACCCGGCCCGTTGCAGCAGCCGATGGGAGGGAATCTCGGCCTCGGCGGGGTCATCCCGCAGCGTCACCAGAAGGGAACGGGAGACGCGCATCCATGGATCTGAATCAGCGCGGAAGCTATCACCGACCCCGCTACCGGCGACGCCCCTTGACGTCAGCCCCCTGGGGGACGCTTCGACAAGCTGCCCAGGAAGGGATGGGGATGTGATGAATTATTCCGGATCAAAGGAAAAGCCCTGCTAAGGTCTCGGCGATCCCGCCCGTCCTACCCCCGTCTCATGGTTGCCACGCCCCATCCGGGCCCCGTCGGTTCCGTCACGTCCGCCGAGGTCAGCGCTGCAGCCAGCGAGCCCGGCGAAGCCCTGATTGGCATCGACGACGTCCAGCGCGCCCTCAACCGATCCCGCGCCTCGGTGTATCGCTACACCAACACCGATCCCCGCAATCTCAACCCCACCTTCAACCCCCGCAAGCTCAATCCCGAGTATCGCAGCGATCAGAAGGAGCCTCTGCTGTTCCACCCCAATGAGGTCGCCCGTTTCGCCCGGGATGTGTTGCGCATCAAGGAAGTCACCGTTGAGGTGCTCAATTCCCCCTATTCCGCCACCCAGCAGCTGCTGAGTTCCATCCTTGATGAGCTGCGCGACATCCGGTCGTTGCTCAGCGACGCCGGCATCCCTGCCGCCACCGACCTGAGCAGCCGCCGGGAGCGGGATCAGGCCGATCAGCGTTCCGCCGCCTGATTGAGCAGGTTTCTTCGGACGGTGGCAGAATGAAAGAAGTCCTGATGGTTCTCGGCCATCTGTGAACGGCATTCCTTTTGTGGGATTGCCGCTCCGGGACTGTCCCCGACCCCTTTGTATGGCGCGATCCTTCACAGTCTCCACCCCCCGTGATGGCACGGCCGATGGCCGCATCCAGGGGGAGGACGACGGTCTCTGCGACACCGGAGCCGACGAACCTCCCAGTCGTGGTCTCAATCCCTTGGTGGAACTGGCGGGCCTGGCCATCGGCCTGACCACCCTGGCCCTGCCCCTGGTCTGCATCTACGCCGACCAGATCGTGCCCCTCGGGGACCCTCCGGCGGTCCAGTGGCTGGGCTCCACCCCGGCAGCCCCCTGAATCCCGGCCATGGACCTGAGCCGCATCCCGCCGCAGCCGGCGCCGGGGTTCCTCAATGTGGTGGTGGAGGTGCCGGCCGGGGGCCGTAACAAGTACGAGTACCTGCCCGGACCTGGGTTGATGGCCCTGGATCGGGTCATGCATCCCTCGGTTCAGTACCCCTTTGATTACGGCTTTGTTCCCAACACCCTGGCCGATGACGGCTCCCCCCTCGACGCCATGGTGGTCATGCTCGAGCCGACCTTCCCGGGGTGTCTGATTCTCTGTCGTCCCATCGGGCTGCTGGAGGTGATCGATGCCGGCATCGAGGACGCCAAGTTGCTGTGCATCCCGGCCAACGACCCCAATCTCGACGAGATCACCGACCTGCAGCAGTTCTCGCGCAACCGTCTGGAGGGCATCGCCGAGTTCTTCCGCACCCACCGGGGCATCACCGGCAACACCGAGATTCTCAGCTGGCGTGACCGCAGCTGGGTGGGCCCCCTGGTGGACCGGTGCATCCGCGCCGCAGGGCCGGTGTCGGTGCAGCAGGCATCAGATCAAGACGCGGGTGCTGAAGACCGCCGCTGAACGGTTAAGTTGGTCGGCGCCCAGCCCTCATCACCACCGTGCCCACCATCCGTTTCGAGCAGGAAGGCCAGCAGGTCGGTTGCATCGAAGGTGCCAACCTCCGCAAGGCTGCCCTTGCGGCGGGCATCAACCCCTACAAGGGGCTGAACAATCTGAACAACTGCGGCGGTGTCGGCCAGTGCGGCACCTGCGTGGTCGAGGTGCTGGAGGGAATGCAGAATCTGTCCCCCCGCTCCGATGTGGAGGAGGTCTACCTGGCTGACCGTCCGGCCAGCTACCGCCTCAGCTGCCGCACCAACGTCAACGGCAATGTCACCGTGCGCACCCGCCCCGAAGGTGGCGTGGGGGCCGGGTCCAACAGCCTGGTGGGAGCCGTTAAATCTCTCCTGGGCCGCAAGTGATCAGCTGGCCCGGTTGCCCCGTTGGCTGATCTGGTCGAGTTCCTCGAACAGTTCATCGACACCGGCCGGGTTGAGACGTCCCAGGTAGCTCAGCTTCAGCTCCTCCAGCAGATCGCTGAGGAGCTGCTGGCTGCGCTCGAGGGAACTGCCGTCCTCCACGGCATCACCCAGCTCCCGCCAGAACCCCGTCAGCAGGTTGGCGATGAGGTCACTGGCGGCCTGGTCCCGATGCCCCACCTTGGCGGCAGCCGTGCGGGACAGGTCCAGCATGCCGTCCACCAGTCCCGCCGCCAGCTGGCGGGTCAGCTCCCGCTCCAGCAGCAGCAACGGCTGAAGCCTCTGCAGCGGCTGGGGAAAGGCCGTGGTTTCCAGTCCCCGACGAAGGGCGTGGGTGGCCAGCTCCTGCAGCTCGGGTTCCAGCCTCGGCAGCACCCGCCCCAGCAGCAGCGGTCCCCAGAGCCGCAGCAGCTCCTCCACCTCGCGTTCATCGTTGATGTCGACGGGCTGGGCCTTCGACAGGCTCAGCAGCCGTTGCCGCCAGCCCGGGGAGCGCACCAGGTTCTGGGCCCCATCGAGCAGCTGCAGGGCCAGCACTTCGATCAGCTCGACGGCCAGCAGGGCGACAATGCCGCGGCTGATCACCGCCCGCAGCGGCTCCACATCCAGCAGACCGCTGCTGCGCAGCCGGGCCGCCACCGGAATGATCCGCAGCAGCCGCCAGAAGGGCAGCATCAGCGGCAGGTCGGTCCATCGCCGCAACAGCGCATCCCGCCAGGACAGTCCCGGCAGCCGCCGTCGCAGGCTCAGCACCCGCAGCAGCACATCGAGCAGGAAGACGCTCTGGAAGGCCACCAGGTCGAGCCGCCAGAACCGTTCGGTCGGTCGGCCGGTTTCATCGATGGAGCGCCAGTAGTTGGTGGCCACCAGGGGCAGCAGCTCCTGCTGCCAGAAGCGGCGCTCCTGGTCCCAGCCCTGCTGCTGCAGCCGCTCTGGCCGGAGCAGTTGTGCCGCCGCCTGCTGCGCCGAGTCGCCTCCTGCCCGCAGCCGCAGGCGGTTCTTGATCTTTTCGAGGGTGCCGGTCTTGTTGGCCGCCAGAAATGGATTCTCCTCGATCATCCGCTGGGTCAGGTCCACCTGCCGCTGCAGCAGCCGTCGGCTGGTGGGGGCGGTGGGGGGGTGGCGTTGCAGCTCCAGATCAAGCTCCCGCCAGGCCTGGCGGAACTGTTCGGTGTCGCGGTGGGGCTCGATGCCTTTGACAGGGTCGTAGAGGGGGGTGATGTCGGGCAGAACCGTGAGCGGAATGGCCAGCGGCAACCCAGGAAACAGGTACAGATGACGCTGCAGCCAGAAATTGCGCAGCGGCACGTAGCTGATGTCGAACACCACCAGCAGCAGGTTCAGGCTGGCCCAGAGGGCCACGAAGCGATCCCAGCCCCTGCCGAACGGTCGGCTGGCCCGCAGCAGCTGCCATTCCCTCGCTCGACGGCCCAGGTTCCCCAGCCCCAGGCCGACGGGGGTTTGCCAGCGGGGGCGCACCATGGACCTGACCTCTCCATCTGGAGGGTAACGGGCTCTACCGTCGCCAACACCGGTCGCCATGCTCTCCAACGATGTCCCTGGACCAGCTCGATGCCTTCCTGGCCCATGCCCGCACCGCCGCTGGTGACGATGGTGAGGCCCTGCGCACGGCCCTGGCCGATCCCCTCGACCTGGAGGCATTCCTGGCCCTGGCCCGCCGCCATGGTTACCCCCTGGCCGAGGCCGACGTGCTCGCGGCCCAGGCCCGCGAGGACAGCCGTCGGAGCGATGCGGATCTGCAGCGGCGGGCGGGGGAGGAGGCCCGACGGCTGCGCTCCTTCATTCCGGGCTGACGACCATGGCGGCAGGGTCAAACTCCAGGGCCCGTCCGCGGCAGGCCTCGTTGAACACGCCCCGTTCAAAGCCCACCACCCCGGCGACGACGGTGGCCTCGGGCCAGCCCACCAGCTCCCAGTCTTCGAAGGGGCTCCAGCCGCAGCGGCTGATCACCTCCTGACGCAGCACCGGTCGGGACCGTTCCATGTCGACCAGCACCAGATCAGCGTCGTAGCCCGGGGCGATGCGTCCCTTGCGCGGGATGCCATAAAGCTGGGCCGGTCGCTCACTCATCCAGCGGGACACCTGATCGAGCCGGCAGCGGCCCAGGGCCACCTGCGTGAGCATCAGCGGCAGGGAGGTCTCGACGCCGGGCATCCCTGAGGGGGATTGGGGGTAGGGCAGGGCCTTCTCGGCCAGGGTGTGGGGGGCGTGGTCGGTGGCGATGCAGTCGATCACGCCATCCAGCAGCGCCTGCCAGAGCACCTGCCGGTCATGGCTGGTGCGCAGGGGCGGGTTCATCTGGGCGAGGTTGCCGCGGTGGCCGTAGGCCGAACGGTCGAGCAGCAGATGCTGGGGGCACACCTCGATGCTGATGCGGTCGGTGCGGTGGCGCCGCAGCCAGTCGGCCTCGGCGCCGGTGGTGAGGTGCAGGATGTGCAGCCGCCGGCCGTAGCGGTTCGAGAGCTCCACGGCCCGCTGGGTGGCCGCCAGGGCCGCCTCGGCGTCGTGGATGTCGGAGTGCAGATCGGCGGGACGGGTTGCGGGATCAGGCCAGCGTTGCAGCAGCTCCTGGCGGCGCTGCCGCAACCGCTGCTGGTCCTCGGCGTGAACGGCGATCAGACGGTCGCCCGTGGCGAAGATCTGCTCCTGGATGGCGGCATCACCACAGTCGAGCGCCCCCTTGCCGGTGCCCATGAACATCTTGATGCCGCAGGCCGGGCCCGGATCGCGCAGCTGCCCGAGGTTGGAGCCATCGCCGCAGGCGCCAAGAAAGAAGCCGTGGTGCACGCGACACACCGCGGCAGCCCGCGCGAGCTTGGCCGCCAGGCTGGCGGCATCGACCGTCTGGGGCTCGGTGTTGGGCATCTCCAGAAATCCCGTGACGCCGCCCCGCAGGCAGGCCCGGCTGGCGCTCACCAGGTCTTCCTTGTGGGTGAGACCGGGGTCCCGGAAATGCACCTGGGGGTCGATCACGCCGGGCAGCAGGGTGAGGCCGCGGCCCTCGAGCACAGGCCCCTGCCAGGGGGGCACCTGGTCGTGGATGGCCGCGATCACCCCGCCGCGCACCTCCACCGACCGGGGCAGGCAGCGACCGTCCGGCAGCAGCACCTGGGCCGTCGTGATCAGCAGGTCTCCTCCTGATGGGTCCATGGGCCGGTCGGGGCTCCCTTTAATCTGACCCCTCAAGGATCCAGCCGCCGTGGTCGAACAGCCAGCCCCGTCGAGTCGCCGTCGGCGTCGCGATCAGGAGGATGGCGGTGGCTTCTGGCGCAGCCTGCTGCTGACGGTGGCCGTGGCCCTGGGCATTCGCCAGTTCCTCGTTGAGGCCCGCTACATCCCCTCCGGTTCGATGCTGCCCGGCCTGCAGCTGCAGGATCGGTTGCTGGTCGAGAAGCTCACCTACCGGCAGCGGCCGCCCCGCCGGGGCGAGATCGTGGTGTTCCATGCACCCCACGCCTTTGACCCGGCCCTGCGCAGCGATTACCAGGCCGGCCCCGGCCGCTGCTTTCTGGTGAATCTTCCGTTCGTCGGCTCCCTGCCCGGCATGCAGGAGCCGGCCTGTGATGCGTTCATCAAGCGCGTCATCGCCGTGGCGGGGGATCGCGTCAGTGTGGATCCCGGTGGGCATGTGACCCTCAACGGCCAGCCGCTGCAGGAGCCCTACGTGCGCAACTGGTGCCGGCCGTCGGGTCCCGGCAGCTGCCGCAGTCTCGACACCACCGTTCCCGGCGGCAGTGTGCTCGTGCTCGGTGACAACCGGGCCAACAGCTGGGATGGCCGCTTCTGGCCCGGCACCCATTTCGTGCCCGATGGTCAGATCATCGGCCGTGCCTTCTTTCGATTTTTCCCCTTCTCGACGGTGGGCAGCCTCGTCATGGCAGATCCAACCGCCACTGATGGGTCGGCAGTGGCCCCGCCGCCCGCAGGGCGCCCCTGAGGTTGGCCATCTCCAGGGGGCGGTTGGCGGCCAGGGTCCCTGGCCGCTCGATGGAGGCGGCCTGGGGATCCCAGAGCAGCCACCGGTCCGATCCGGGGGTCAGCCGTTCGGGTTCCAGCCCCAGAAACTGCGAGGGTCCCCAGCTGAGCACCTGCCACAGTTCTTCGATGCTCCAGCCGTCCTGGTCCACCAGGCTGGCCCACAGGGCCGGCAGCACGGCCTGATAGCCCGCCACCCCAGCCCGGCGCTGGTCCAGGGGCAGCAGCTGTTCTTCGCCGTCCAGGGGGGTGTGCTGCACCGCCACGGCCGCCAGCAGGCCCCGCCGCAGGGCCCTGCGCAGGGTCCGGCGATCTGCGGGGGTCCCCAGGGACGGCTCCAGCCGCCAGCCCTCGGCCAGGGGATCCAGCCGACCGCTGTCCTGCAGCAGGTGCCACCAGCAGATGCTGGCGGGGGGCCTGGGGGAGGCGGCCTCCAGCAGGGCGAGCCCCTCAGCGGTGGAGAGGTTCATCAGCCGCAGCCCCGGCAGCCGCTCGGCCAGGGCCAGCAGCAGCCTCAGGGGCATCGTCTCGCTGACGACCGGGTCGGCGGGCCAGCCCAGCCGCAGGGTCTCGACCCCATCCCGCACGAAGCCCCCCTGGCAGAGGCTGCCCTGGCGTGGGGCCAGCAGCCAGGGGCATTGCTCCGCTTCACCGGCGAGCAGGGCCCTCTCCAGCAGGGGCAGGGGCGGCAGCTCGGTGCCGTGGGCCAGCCCCAGGGCCCCGGCCTCCAGCAGGTCCCCATGGGGGGCCAGGGTCTGTTCATCGCCATCGCGGCAGAGGGCCCCCCAGAGTTTCAGCTGCAGGGGCGCCGGCCAGCTCAGATGCAGCCGTTCCGGTCGATCCCGCCAGTCGGCAGCCCGCGGCAGCAGCGCCACCGTGCCGTAGCCCGCGGCCGCCACTTCCCTGGCCAGGCTGGCCAGGGTTTCGGCACGGCCATGCCACGGTTCCTCCAGATGGCTGTGGGGATCCACCAGCAGGGGGGCGAGCAGCCAGTGGGCGGGCGCCCGCAGGCCCCCGTCGCCGCTCCCGTCGTCAGCGTCCGCAGCCGTGAGGCTCTGCAGTCGTCCGTCGACGAGGCGCA
>CAZWFG010000109.1:0-2518 GCA_964632245.1 uncultured Synechococcus sp.
AGAACCCGACCAGGAACAGCGTGATCACGCCGCCTGGAACCAGCCATGAACGAGGCCGAAACCCGCGCTGAGCTGATCGATCCACTGCTCGCCGCCGCTGGCTGGGGCGTGGTGGAAGGCAGCCGCATCCGCCGCGAGTTTTCGATCACCCCGGGCAGGATCGAAGGCGGTGGCCGGCGCGGCAAACCGCTCACCGCCGACTATGTGCTCACCTACCGCAACACCCAGCTGGCGGTGGTGGAGGCCAAACCCGACACAGCCCCCCTCACCGAAGGGGTGGCCCAGGCCAAGGACTATGCCGGCAAGCTGCAACTCCGCTTCACCTACGCCAGCAATGGCCTCGGCATCTATGCCATCGATATGGCCAACGGTGAGGAGGGGCCAGTGGCGGCCTTCCCCTCCCCTGATGAACTCTGGGCCCGCAGCTTCGCGGTCGAGAACGCCTGGAGGGATCGCTTCGCCGCCATTCCCTATGCCGACAAGGGCGGCAGCTGGCAGATCCGCTTCTACCAAGACATTGCCGTGTCGCGCGCGCTGGAGGCCATCGCCACCGGCCACAACCGCATCCTGCTGACGCTCGCCACCGGCACCGGCAAGACCTCAACCGCCTTCCAGATCCTCTGGAAGCTGTTCCAGGCGCGCTGGAATCTCTCCGGTGAACCCACCCGCCGGCCGCGCATCCTGTTCCTGGCCGATCGCAACACCCTGGCTGATCAGGCCTTCAACGATTTCACCGGCTTCGCCGCCTTCGAAGACAACGCTCTGGCCCGGCTGGAGCCCGACGCCCTGCGCAAACAGGGTCGCGTGCCCACGAACGCCAGTGTGTTCCTCACCATCTTCCAGACCTTCATGAGCGGGCCAGTGCAGGACGGCAAGCCCTCTCCCTGGTTCGGCCACTACCCGCCCGACTTTTTTGACTTCATCGTGATCGATGAGTGCCACCGCGGCGGCGCCAACAACGAATCCAGCTGGCGCGGCATTCTCGAGTACTTCGCCCCAGCTGTGCAGCTGGGCCTCACCGCCACACCACGCCGCAAGGACAACATCGACACCTACGCCTACTTCGGCGAACCGGTTTACATCTATTCGCTCAAGGAAGGGATCAACGACGGCTTCCTCACCCCTTTCCGCATCAAGCAAATCAGCACCACCCTCGACGACTACATCTACACACCGGACGACACGGTGGTGGAAGGCGAGGTGCAGGAGGGCCGCCGCTACAGCGAAGCCGAGTTCAACCGCATCATCGAGATCGAGCGGCGTGAACGCCAGCGGGTGGAGATCCTGCTCAGTCAGATCGACCCCCGCCACAAAACCCTGGTGTTCTGCGCCACCCAGGAACACGCCCTCGCCATCCGCGACCTGATCAACCAGCTCAAGGGCAACAAGGATCCCAACTACTGCCACCGCGTCACCGCCGATGACGGCGAGCTGGGAAACCGCTATCTGCGCGACTTCCAGGACAACGAGAAAACGATCCCCACCATCCTCACCACCTCCCAGAAGCTCTCCACCGGTGTGGATGCCCGCAATGTGCGCAACATCGTGCTGCTGCGTCCGGTGAACTCGATGATCGAGTTCAAGCAGATCATCGGCCGCGGTACACGCCTCTATGAGGGCAAGGACTACTTCACGATCCTTGATTTTGTGAAGGCCCACCACCATTTCAGCGATCCCGAATGGGACGGAGAGCCGATCCCCCTCGACGACACCGCGTCCGATCAGACACTCATCAAGCTGACGACCAACGATGCCGATGCTGCCATCGGCACAGGGGATGACGACAGCGACCCGGTCCCCCGCAGCAAGCTGCGGATCAGGCTCGGCGATGGCAAGGAGCGCTCGCTTCAGCACATGCTTGTGACAAGCTTCTGGCATCCCGACGGCAAGCCGATGAGCTGCCAGCAGTTCATCGAGCTGCTCTACGGCCAGCTGCCCGAGTTCGTGAAGGATGAAGCCGAGCTCAGGGCACTCTGGAGTTCACCGGACACCCGCAGCAAGCTGCTGCAGGGCCTGGAGGAGAAGGGTTTCGGCGCCGAGCAGCTGGCAGAGATGCAGGCGATCATCTCGGCTGAGCACAGTGATCTGTTTGATGTTCTGGCCCACGTGGCCTACGCCCTGCCGCCCATGTCCCGCGAATCGCGCGCGCAGCAGGCCCGCCTGTACATCCACTCCCGCTTCACCAGCAAGCAGCAGCTGTTTCTCGATTTTGTGCTGCAGCATTATGTGAGCGGCGGCGTGCAGGAGCTGGCCCAGGAAAAGCTCACCCCGCTGTTGAGGCTCCGCTATCAGAACTCCATTGCAGATGCAGTGGCTGACCTGGGCAGACCTGAAGAGATCGGCCAACTGTTCGCCAGCTTCCAGCGATACCTCTACACGTGATCAGCCCTGGCTGCTCTACAACAGAGTTGTGTATGCCCTGGCCTGCAATGCCTCCCGCTGTTCTCTCGGTGCTGCTGCTGCTGATCGCCATTCCCCTGGCGACGTCACTGTTTCTACATCTGATCGCCTGGCCCCT
>CAZWFG010000109.1:2618-7296 GCA_964632245.1 uncultured Synechococcus sp.
CCGCCGGCCGACCCCGCGGTGGCGTCGGCTCGACGCCGGCGATCGAGCAGCGGCCCCGGGGCACGAAGGCGATGCGGCCCCACAGGGGACGGCCAGCCGCCAGCAGCAGCTGACCGCGGTCGAGCCGCAGCCGCTCGCCATCAAAACCGGCGATCTCGAGGCTGGCGGCACTGGCCTTCACCGGCGACTGCCGCGACCGCCGGCCCAGGGGGGTGATCTGCACCACCTCGGCCTTCTGCAACCGTCCGTCGAGCCGCAACCGCAGCAGCTGGTCGGCGGCCAGCCCCGGGCATTGCAGCCAGGTGGCCGACGCCAGGGCCGGCGCCGCCGGCAGCAGCAGCACCAGGGTGGTGGCGGCCCGCAGCAGCCGGGCCGGAGCGGTCATCGTCAGTCCTCGTCTTCGGGATAGAGCAGGTCGCTCAGCTCTTCGGGATCGACGTCGTAGGCCCGGGCCAGGGTGCTTTCGACGGTGGCGGTCACATCACCGGGCAGAAAGCGGGCCGCGCTGAGGGCATCGTCGGCGATCTCGTCGGTGCAGAGCTTCTCGCCTTCTGGGTTGAGCTTTTCGTCGTTCAGCACCGCCAGAACCCAGGTCTGGTAGGCATAGACCAGATCCGGCAGTTCCAGATCGGGGTCGTTCAGGTCCAGGGCCATCGGCTGGTCAGGCAACCCCCTCAGTCTGCCTGCAGAAGCCCCGTCTGGAAGGCCAGCGCCACCGCTTCCGTGCGGTTGCGGGCCCCCAGCTTCTCCTGCACCTGCCGCACATAGCCCTTGACCGTGTGGGGCCGCAGCCCCAGGTCGGCCGCCAGCTCGCTGTTGCTCAGGCCCTGGTCCAGCCCCTGCAGCACCTGGTGCTCGCGGGGCGACAGCCGTGGCAGCCGGTGACGGTGGTTCAGGGAGGCATCCACGAAATGGTGCTGCTCCAGCAGGCACTGCATGGCCATCACCACACTGCCGCCCCCCAGCCGGCGGGCGTCGCACACGGCCGTGCAGCCGGCAGCCACCGCTGCTTCGCGGTCGAAGCGCTGGGGCTGGACCACGATCATCAGCACCTGCAGGGCCGGCAGCAGCGCCCGGGCCCGCCGGGCGAGGCTCACCCCGTCGCCGTCCTCCAGCACGTCATGGGTGACCAGCAAATGGGGCTTCAGCCGTTGCATCATCGCCAGCGCCTCCGCTTCGGTGGTGCAGACGCCCACCAGTTCGGGGCCTTCGGTGGAGGCATGCATCAACAGCTGGCCGCGCTGGCCCAGGCAGAGCACATAGCGCTGCCCCTGCAGCAGGGTGCGGATCCGCTGATGGCGCTCCCGCACCAGGGGCAGATGCTGGGTGAAGTCCATGAACCGTCCTCCTCTCCGCTGCTAGGAGGGGATGGTTGTGGATCCGTTAAGGGATGGCGGACGGAATCCTGGCGGCCGCCGACCTGCGGGCCCGGCTGGTGGATCTGGCCCTCGACGACCTGGTGCGCACCCGCCGCACGGCCTTCTCGCCGCTGTGGACCGTCGAGAGCTGGGCCAAGTTCCAGATCTGGCTGGCCCTGCGCTGCGGCAGTGGCCCCGACCGTGAGGCCCTCGAGGCCTTTGCCGCGGCCCTCGGCGATCCGCTCTCGGCCCGGATGCGGCAGCTGTTCTTCATCCGGGAAGAAATCGATGCGGGGCTGCGGCTGCTGGCCGATCCGGCCCAGGCCGAAGTGCTGCTGCTGGCCATTGATGCCGCCGACACGGCCCCCGATCCCGACCGGGCCGCCGCCTGCTTCGCCCGCCAGGGGCTGAGCGGTCGGGTGGATCCCGATCCCGCCCACTGGCAGGTGCACCAGGGGGTGCTGGCCGTGCCCTGGGCCCCATGCAGCTGATCTGTCCCCTGCGCCATCCGGGGTATGAGGCCCTCGCCGATGCGGTGATGGCCTTCTTCGACCGCCGACCCGACCTGCACCGCCGCGGCGTGGCCTTCGGGGGTGACGGCGACGACCCCCGCGGACCCGCCAAGGTGTCGACCGACATCACCCTGGTGGCCATCGACCCCGACGACCCCGAGGCCCGGGGACTGGCCGACGCCCTGCTGCGGGGGGTGACGGCAGGCCTGGAGCAGATGCTGCGCGACCGGCCGCTGCTGCGGGAGGTGTGCCCCGGCGGTGAGCTGTTCGTGGTGCCACTGCTCAACCTGCAGCGCTATGCGCCCGGTGAAGGCTTCCACCGCTGGCATGCCGACTGGACCACCGATGACGACGTCACCGAACCCATGCGGAGGGTGCTGGCCTGGATTCTCTACTGCGACACCGTGCCCGACGCCGGCACCGAGTTCCACTGGCAGGGCCACCACGAGGAGGCCGAACGGGGCAAGCTGCTGTTGTTCCCCGCCGGTGTGTCGCACGTGCACCGGGGCCGAGTGAGCCACCAGCACAGCAAGACCATCGCCACCGGCTGGATCAACGCCGGCCGCCGGGACGACTGGCTCGGGCGCCTCAGAGCGGAGACGGCACGATGAGGCCCTGCAGCCGCTGGTCCAGGGCCTCGGTGAGGGCTGCCACCGCGGCGCGCCGGTCGACCCGGTAATCCACGAGGCGATCATCGACCGTGAGCGCTTCGCCCACGCTCAGCCGCACCTGCCGCGGCCCCAGCCGCGGTCGCAGCGGCGGCTGGCCGAGGATGCGGCAGCGGGTGTCCCACAGCAGCAGCAAGGTGTCGGCGAAACGCTCCTGGCTGGGGTGGTCATGCACGTAGTGACCGCTCACCCCCACAAAGCCCTCGGCCAGCCGCATCGTCCAGAGCCGCCGTTCGGTCTCTTCGGCGAGCCGGTCGGCCAGCCCCCGCTCCAGCGGCGACACCGCCCCCAGGTCGGGGTACTGCCGGTCCCAGCCCGCCTGCTCCAGGCGGCGGCAGCGGTCCTGCAGGCTGCCGCGGGGCGTGAGGCCGAAGGACCGTTCCAGCAGCGCCAGGGCGGTATCGAGCAGCCGCTGCAGCCGTTCGGCCAGGGCGGTGTTGGGCTCGTCCACCAGCGGTGGTGGCGGCAGTTCGGCGCCGTAGCCGCTGCGATAGAAGACCTCGAGCCGGTCCAGCAGCCGTTCGGCCAGCGCCAGCAGCCGGCCGTAGAGCGCTTCGGGGGTGGCCCGGCGCGCATAGGGCGGTGTGACCCCCAGGTCGTGCTCCAGCTGCGACAGCAGGGCTTCGAGGGCAGGCCACACGGACCGGGTGTAGCGGTATTGCACACCGATGGGCAGGATCCGCACCTGTTCGGGACGACCGGCCCGCTGCAGCGATTCGGCGGTCCAGAAGGCCAGCTGGGCCACGCCGGGCTCCAGGGGGCTGAGGGCTTCGTTGAGGCCGTTGGTGGCGCCCTCGGGGGCCGCCGCGAACGGGTGCGGGCCATCGAGCAGCAGCTGCCGGGCCGAACGCAGGCCGGGGCCGTCGTGCTTGCCCCGCAGGATCGAGCTGCCGCCCAGATGACTCAGCAGCCAGCCCATCCCCTCCCCGGCCCAGAGGGGAATGCCACGGTCATAGATGAACTGGGCGTGGGCCGGCCGCCGCAGCTCGCGCCAGAGCAGCTGCGCCAGCACCGCCGGGTCATCGAGGCTGGGGTGGCGGAAGGCCAGCAGCAGCCGCCAGTGGCCCGCCCGGAAACCATCGATGGCCTCCTGCAGCCGTGGCCGTTCGACCACCTGCACCCCGGTGATGCCGCTGCACCAGCGCAGCCACAGGGGCAGCACCAGGCGGGCCCCGGCCAGCACCCGCCGATCAAGGCGCGGTGGCCGGAAATCAAGCGGAGCAGCAGCGGCCATGGTTCCTCCATAGCGCCGCGCCGGTCCCTGCCGCCATGGGGTGTGGTCGGTTTGGCCACCTCACAACAACGACCCCTGATGATCCTGCGGCGCCAAGGCTGGCGCGGCTTCGGGTTGCTCCTCGGCGTCACCGGCCCGCACCTCGAGGGCCTGTTCGATCACCCGGTCGGTGAGGGCATCGAAGTAGGCCGAGAGGGTGCTCTGCAGCTCCATGTATTCCGGCCAGAGCGTTTCGTTCACGAACGCCCGGCTCAGGCGCGCCATCACCGTGGTGCGGCGCTGGCCCCGGTAGCGGTAGGGGTGAATGCCATAGCGGCGCAGCAGGGCCACGAACAGATGGCGGGACCACTGATCCGCCAGTGTGAAGCGGTATTCAATCGGCGGCTCCGCAGCCTCCAGCTCGCGCAGGCGGGCCTGGATGCGTTCGCGGGCCCGTTCGGCCGCCTGCCGTTCGCCCTCGCTGCCGGGACGGGCGTGCAGGGCCTCGATGCGGCGCAGCTTCTCCACCAGCTGCTGTTCCGGCCCCGACGGCGCCGCGCCGCGGTCGCGGGTGGATGGGGTGCGGCGGCCGATGGTGACCTCTGCCCGGCGGAAGCATGGTCAAGGCTAGGCACCGCCGTCCCGCAGACCATGGCGGCCAGCCCCCTTTGAGACCATGGACACCAGCCCTGCCCGCCGCCGTGCCCGAGGACGCCCTGCCCAAGACCTACGACCCGGCCGCCACCGAGGCGCGCTGGCAGCGGGCGTGGGAGGCGGCCGGAGCCTTCCATCCCGACCCTGCGGCCCCCGGGGAGCCGTTCGCGGTGGTGATCCCGCCGCCGAACGTGACCGGCAGCCTGCACATGGGCCATGCCTTCAACACGGCCCTGATCGACACGATCGTGCGCTTCCAGCGCCTGCAGGGCA
>CAZWFG010000110.1:0-7293 GCA_964632245.1 uncultured Synechococcus sp.
GACGGTCTTCGTGGAGAGCTTCAACAGCCCCGAGATGCAGCACGCCATCCGCATGACCCTGCTGATGACATCCATTGCTGTGCCCGCCAACACCATCTTCGGCCTGGCGGCCGCGACCGCCATCGCCCGGCGCCAGTTCCGCGGCAAGGCGCTGCTGCTGAGCATCATCGACCTACCTTTCTCCATCTCGCCGGTGGTGGTGGGCCTGATGCTCGTGCTGCTGTTCAGTCCCAACCATGGCCTGCTGGCCAGCCCCATCAATGCCCTTGGTTTAAAAATTATCTTCTCGTGGCCGGGCATGGCCTTGGCCACGATTCTCGTCACCTTTCCCTTCATGGCCCGCGAGGTAATCCCGCTGCTGGAGGAGGAGGGCTGGGATCAGGAGGAAGCGGCCCGCACCCTGGGGGCCAGTCCCTGGCAGGTGTTCACCCGGGTCACCCTGCCTTCGGTGCGTTGGGCGGTGCTGTACGGCCTGATTCTCACCACCGGCCGCGCCCTCGGTGAGTTCGGCGCCGTGGCAGTCGTGAGCGGCAACATCAGCGGTCAGACCCAAACTCTGCCCCTGTTCATCGAAGATGCCTACAAGCAATACAACACCGAAATTGCCTATGCCGCCGCGCTGATCCTCGGCGGTGTGGCCCTCGTTTCGCTGGTGAGCAAGCTGCTGCTGGAACGTCTGCTCTCGGGCCCCGCACGGTCCCACGGCTGATCATCCAGGCCGGGACAGATCCGGTCATGGCTTGGGGCCTGCTGGACAGGATTCGGTCATCCCGTCCCCGTTCGCCACTGGTACGGTCCGTTCAGTTTTTGTCGTCACCATGGTCGGTCGTTTCCTGGCCCTCCCCCTGCTGATGCTCGCCTCAGCCGGTGGAGCCCTCGCTGCACCGTTTCAGGCCGATCCCCAGAGTTTCGCCAGCTTCGCCAACTCCATGACCTGGAGCGGCACCATCAAGCCCTACTTCCGCAACCTGGCCGACTGCACAGCCAATGGAGCCGGCGGCTACGGCTGTCGCCGGGGTGAGGTCCTGCGCACCGAAGTCGGCAAACCCGGTCGCAGTTTCTGCAGCCTCGACAACGTCTGGTATGACCCCACCAGCCGCACCGTTCAGTACAACGTCGGCACCTGTCAATACAAGAGCGATCAACAACGCCTGCAGGAGCAGGGGCAGCAATGGCTGCAGAAAGGCCTGAACCTGCTCGAGAACCAGGGCGGTCGCTGATACCGGCGATCGCAGGGGCGATGGGAGATGCTGGGGTGTCAGCATTCGCGACACCCGTGACCCGCCAGGCCCGCGCGATCCCTGCCAGCAGTGCCCTGGTGAGCCTGCGCCCCCCCCGGGGCCCCGAAGCCACGGCCGATGTCCCCGTCAACCGGGGCTTTGGAGGACGGACCGGTGGCAAGGGGGCCAAAGGGTCCAAGGGGCGGGCCCGCAAGGGCAGTGGCCTGCCGGCCGCCGACCGCCAACCCCTGGGCAAGTCGCCGGACCACGAGGCCATGATCGATCGCCGCCGGCTCGGCTTGCCCCTCACCGGCCGTCTCACACCGGCGGATGTGGCCAGGGCCTACCGCCAGCTGGCCGGCGAGCACCATCCCGACCGGGGCGGCGGCCACGACCGCATGCAGGCGATCAATGGGGCCCGCGATCGGCTGCTGGGCAGATCAGCGTGAAGCCAGCGCGCAGGTGGAAATCGGGCTCGGCGGCCGGATGGTGCAGGGCCCAGTAACTGAGCTGGCCATCGCTGGCCTCCAGCACCGCCGTGAGCCCCACCGCAAGCCGCGGCGCTGCCGCCACGGACGATGGCAGGGGCAGGGTCACGGCCAGCTCAAGCCGGTGGGGCTGCCGATCGATGCAGGCCGGCAGCTTGGTCACCTCGGCCAGGGGAGCCAGCCCCCGCCGGTACCCCTCCAGGCCATACGCATTCCAGTCGCCGGCGGGGGAGAGGTTGAGCTCGAGGTACGCCTCCTGACCGACAGCGGCCACAAAGGCCTCAAGGCAGGTGTGCTGCCAGAGGCCATCGAGGCGCCTGGGCATGGCAGGCGCTGGAGGGAGTGTCAACAGCGAGTCAAGGTCGACGCCTTCGCTGAGCACCGTCCAGCTCAGCTGCAGCCCATCGGCGAGTCGCACGGCCGAAGCCAGAAGCCGCGGCACCGGCCCCGGCATCGACCAGGCCGCAACGCCACCAAAAGGATGCAGATCCAGGCCGCTCATGGAAGGCTTTGAACGAGGGCCGTCAGCGCAGGCAGCTGCTGCTCGATGCTGGCGCAGAGGCTGAACTGCACCCGGGCCCGATGCAGGTTGTGCCCCCGCTGACCGGTGCGGAAATACACGTCACCGGCCAGGTGGTCGGTGAGAAAGCGCAGACCCAGCTCGAAGGTGATGAGCCACGCGGCGGTCGGAATCCAGTGGCGGTCGGCGGCCGTGAGGCTGGCCCCGGCGGCCCCCAGGTAACCCTCCAGGAGGGCGGCGGCCAGGTCGAGATCAAAGCGCACCTGCTCAGGATCGACCGCCTCTTCACCGAGGGGATTGCAGCCCGATCGCAGGGCATCACCGATGTCGTAGTGCAGAAGACCCGGTTTGACGGTGTCGAGGTCGATCAGCGCTACGGCGCGACCGCTGGAGGCGTCGAACAGCAGATTGCCGATCTTGGGATCTCCATGGATCGGCCGGGGGCTGAGGTCCCCGCGACGGGCAGCCTCCTCAAGCAGGTCCACCTGATCCTCCCGGGCCCGCACAAAGGCCAGGGCCTCGGCCAGATGGCCTTCGGGGTCGGTCAATGGGTCGACGCGCTGCAGCACCGCCCGGTGCTCGGCGAGGTAGCGGGGGGTGACGTGGAACCCTTCGAGAGTATCGGCCAGGTGATCGGCCGGCAGGTCATGGAGCAGATCGTGAAAGATGCCCAGGCCACGACCCAGTTCCCGGGCCTGGGCAGGGCTGGCGACGGCCTCAAGACCGACGGTGCCTTCGATGTAGCTGAGGGCGCGCCACACCTCACCATCCAGCTCCAGCCAGAGATCATCGCTGGCCCGGGGGGTGATCGGCCGGGGCAGCTCCCAGCGGTCACCCCCGGGGGACTGGCCCTGCAACCGACGATCCATGTGGGCCGTGATGGTCACCAGGTTCTGCATCACCAGCCGCGGTGCGGAAAACACCGTGGTGTTGAGCCGCTGCAGCACGAAGCGGCGCTCGCCATCGTCACCCCTCAGGCTGACCAGGTGGGTGTCATTGACATTGCCCTGACCGAGGGGTGTGACGGAGGCAATGAAACCGGGGGGATGGAACCGGCCGGCCACGCTCAACAGCCGGGTGGACTGCAGCTGGGTCTGGACCATGCGTGCCGGCTGAAGGGTGAGTCACATTGCCCCGCAGGCCCTGAAGAAGAGAGGGGTCCAGTGCCAGCACCCCGGGTGGTTCTCAGTTGCGTAAGATATCGTTACTATTCAGAGAATGAAAATCCCAACCGTGACCCTCCGACCAGCCGCCAGTGCCATAAAACCGGTCCTGGTGGATCTGCTGTCGGTGTTGTTCGGCATCCCCCTGCGCCAGGCCGGCCTGATCTGGGCCTTTGCGCCGGCCTTGGTGCCGCGGAGGTCAGCCGTCGTCTCTCGGGCCGGCCAGCTGGTCCACAGGGACTTCGATCACCTGGGAGCCATGGCGGGTCAGGGGTAGGGGCCGCACAAAGCAACGGCCCCGCCTGTCGTCGATGCTGAGCAGCTGGTAAGACCGCGAATCCCCGGCAAGCCGGACCCGGGCGCCTTGATGAAGAGTCATGTCGTCATCCCACCAAACGTCCGCACTTGATCTAAGGGTAAAAAACTCACCTGGGGAGGATCTGCACGTCCTTGTGCGGAGATCGACACGGTGGTCCCATGGGTCCCGCAATGGCGCTCACCCGCCCCGCCGCTAGGGTCCGGATGTTGCGACCCACAGCGATGAACGCCTCTCCCGCTCTGCGCTGGCTGGCTGTTGTCCTTCTGGCGGCCTCCGGTCTGCTGGCGATTCTCACCCCATTCGTCTCGGCGGTGGGCGTCACCATCGGCCTCGGCGCCGTGGCAATGGTGGCCGGGATTGGCCAGCTGGTGCGGGCCGTGCGCGACGGCCACGGAGGTGCCCGCTGGTTCCAGGCCCTCGGCGGCGTCCTGTATCTCCTCGGCGGTCTGTCCCTGTTCATCGACCCTGTGGTGGGCACCCTCGGGCTGACCCTGCTGATCGGTCTGCTGCTGCTGTTCCAGGGGGTGGTGGAGCTTGCCGCCGCCGCCGCCCGGCCTCTGCCGGCCCGCGGCCTGGTGCTGGTCGACGGTCTGGTCACGGCCGTGCTCGGCGGCCTGTTGGTGGCTGAATGGCCCAGCGACAGCCTCTGGGTGGTGGGCACCTTCTTCGGGGTAACGCTGCTGATCACCGCCACCCGCCTGGCCCTCTCCCCCAGCGGCGAAGCCTGATCGACAAGCCTTCGCTTCGGTCCATCGTCCAAACAGAAAGTCTTCCTGCAGACTCGACCCTTCGTTGTGCTGCACACAGAAGCGTCTGCTGCCTTGCATCAGAACGGCAGAATCGCTGGATCTGTCGATGGCCATCGCCACTCCCCTGATGCTGCAAGAGAGCCTGGCGGAGGCCATGCGCAGGCATCTGTTCTCGACCCAGGCCAAATCCCCCTCCCTGGCCACCCGCCACGACCACTACCGCTGCCTGGCCCTGGCCGTGCGGGACCGGTTGCTGAGCAGCTGGGTCGCCACCGCCGAGACCTACACCCGCCGGCATGTGCGCACGGCGGCCTACCTGTCGGCCGAGTACCTGCTGGGCCCGCACCTGGAAAACAACCTGGTCTGTCTCGGACTGCTCGAGGAAGCACAGCAGGCCTGTGAGGCCCTGGGCCTGGACCTGCAGGAGCTGATCGCCGAAGAACCCGAACCTGGCCTCGGCAACGGTGGCCTCGGTCGCCTGGCGGCCTGCTTCCAGGAATCGATGGCGACGCTGGAACTGCCGGCCATCGGATACGGCATCCGCTATGAGTTCGGCATCTTCCGCCAGCAGATCACCCCCCAGGGGCAGGTGGAGAGCACCGATCCATGGCTCAGCCAGGGCAACCCCTGGGAGGTGATCCGGCCTGAATGGTCCTACCCGGTGCAGATCGGAGGCCAGACGGTGCTCGGCGTTGCCGTCGACACGCCGATCCTCGGTTACGGCGTCAACACCGCCAACACCCTGCGCCTGTGGACGGCGATGGCTCCCGAGGCCTTTGATTTCGCCTCCTTCAACGCCGGTGACTACACCCGCGCCGTGATGCACAAGGTGCAGTCCGAGACGCTCTCGAAGGTGCTGTACCCCAACGACGAACTTGATCAGGGAAAACGCCTGCGCCTGAGCCAGCAGATCTTCTTTGTCAGCTGCTCGCTTCAGGACATGTTCCGGATTCTCAAGGGTCAGGGAATGCCCGTCACCGATTTCCACCGCAAGTTTGCTGTCCAACTCAACGACACCCACCCGGCAATCGCGGTCGCCGAACTGATGCGGCTGCTGATCGATGTCCACGGTGTCGACTGGGACAACGCCTGGACGATCACCACCGCCAGCCTCAGCTACACCAACCACACCCTGTTGCCCGAAGCTCTCGAGACCTGGAGTGTCGAGCTGTTCGAGCAATTGCTGCCCCGTCAGCTCCAGATCATCTACGAAATCAACGCCCGCTTCCTCAAGCTGGTGCGCCTGCGCTTTCCCGGGCAACCCGATCGGCTGGAGCGCTATTCGCTGATTCAGGAAGGGGACCGCCGGCGGGTGCGGATGGCCCACCTGGCCGTGGTCGGCTGCCATCGCACCAATGGTGTCGCCCAGCTCCACAGCGAGCTGCTGCGCAGCCACCTGCTGGCCGATTTCGCCGAGCTATGGCCAGAACGGTTCACCAATGTCACCAACGGTGTCACCCCCCGGCGCTGGCTGGCAGTGGCCAACCCCGCCCTGGCCCGCCTGCTCGACGAAACCATCGGCGATCGCTGGCGCCGACAGCTTGAGGCCCTGGCCG
Organism: uncultured Synechococcus sp.; assembly: GCA_964632245.1. Classification (GTDB taxonomy): domain Bacteria; phylum Cyanobacteriota; class Cyanobacteriia; order PCC-6307; family Cyanobiaceae; genus CAIQIA01. The sequence continues at coordinate 6,016 of CAZWFG010000110.1, forward strand.
AGCTGGCCCCGTTGGTGAACGACGACGGCTTCCTCGATCGCTGGCGGCAGATGCGCAGCCAGGGGAAGCAACGGTTGGTGGGCGCCATCCAGCAGGACCTGGGAGTGGCAATCGACCACACCTCCCTGTTTGATGTGCAGGTCAAACGCATCCACGAGTACAAACGTCAGCACCTGGCAGCGCTGCACATCGTTGAGCGATACCTGCGCATCAGGGCCGGCGAGGACCTGCCACCCCGCACCTTCATCTTCGGTGGCAAGGCAGCCCCGGGCTATGCCATGGCCAAGCTGATCATCCGGCTGATCGTCGGCATTGCCGATGTGGTCAACATGGACCCGGCGATGGAAGGACGACTCAAGGTGGTCTTCCTCCCCAACTTCAGCGTGAGTCTTGGGCAGATTGTCTACCCGGCCGTGGATCTGTCAGAGCAGATCTCGACGGCGGGGAAAGAAGCCTCAGGCACCGGCAACATGAAGATGGCTCTCAATGGCGCCGTGACCATCGGCACCCTCGACGGGGCCAACATCGAGATCCGTCAGCATGTGGGGGCCGAGAACTTCTTCCTCTTCGGCCACACCGCCGAACAGGTGCACGAACTGGTGCGCCAGGGCTACCACCCGATGCCGTGGTACGAGAACGACGCCACGGTGCGGGCGGCCGTGCAGCTGATCGGCTCGGGACACTTCAGCGATGGCGACCGCGACCTGTTCGCTCCTCTGCTGGCCAACCTCACCAGCCGTGATCCGTTCCTGGTGATGGCCGACATCGCCGATTATCGTCGGGCCCAGGATGCCGTCGACCAGGCCTGGCGCGACCCCCAGCGCTGGGCACGCATGTCGCTGCAGAACACCCTCAACTGCGGTTTCTTCAGCAGCGACAGGGCCATCCGCGAATACGCCGAATCCATCTGGAAGGTGCAGCCCGTCAGCATCCCCAGCGAGGAGCCTCAGGCCTGAATCCGCAGGGGTAGGCCCGTCGCATCACAGGCGTGAGGGTCCCCCAGGGCCAGGGCCTGGCCAGCGGCCAGGCGACCGGCGCTCCACAGCAGCGCGAGGGCATCGAGCAGGTCATCGTCGGCCACCCCTTGCCGGGGAAACTGAAGCCGAAGCCGCTCGAAAGCCCCGGGGAACAGGGGCTCTAGGAGCTGACGGCGGCACTCGCGGCCATCCAGGGTCTTCTTGGCAAAGGGCAAGGGAACGCCACCATTGAGTTCCCGGAAGCTGAGCTCCGGATGCACCTCATGCAGGCGATCGCGCTGGTCGGGCTGCTGCTGCAACA
>CAZWFG010000111.1:0-7231 GCA_964632245.1 uncultured Synechococcus sp.
CCGGCGATGCCCTGCTCACCCGCGCCTTCGAGATGGTGGCCCTGCGCAGCCCCGGGGTCCCCGCCGAGCGTCTGCTGCAGGTCGTGGGCGAGCTCTCGCTGGCGGCGGGGGCCCCGGGCCTGGTGGGTGGCCAGGTGGTCGACCTCGCCTCCGAGGGGCAGTCCGTCGACCTCGACACCCTCGAATACATCCATATCCACAAGACCGGGGCCCTGCTGCGGGCCTCGGTGCTCAGTGGTGCCCTGATCGGTGGCGCCGACGGGGCCCTGCTCCAGGCCCTGGGCACCTACGCCCACGGCATCGGCCTGGCCTTCCAGATCATCGACGACATCCTCGATGTGACGGCCAGCAGTGAGGTGCTGGGCAAGACCGCCGGCAAGGACCTCACGGCCGACAAGACCACCTACCCCAAGCTCCTCGGCCTCGATGAATCCCGCCGCCGCGCCGACGGCCTGATCAGCGCCGCCGCCGCCGCCCTCGAACCCTGGCGTGAGCGGGCCGCCCCGCTGCTCGCCCTGGCGGCCTACATCACCGCCCGCGATCGATGAACCCCTCGTCCCCCCTGCTGCTCTTCGCCAATGGGGCCCTCGCCTGGGGACTCGCCGCCTGCGGCGTGGCCCAGCTCGCCAAGCTCGTGGTCGAACTCGTGCGCCACGGCCGCTGGCGGCCGGCCGTGCTGATCGAAACCGGCGGCATGCCCTCCAGCCATTCCGCGCTCGTCACCGGCACCGCCGCCGCCATCGGCTGGCAGCAGGGGTTTGACAGTGCCCCCTTCGCCCTGGCCTCCACCGTCGCCTTCGTGGTCATGTACGACGCCGCCGGTGTGCGCCGGGCCGCCGGCACCATGGCCGAACGCCTCAATGCCCTGCCCAGCAGCCAGGGCCTGGCGCCGCTCAAGACCAGCCTCGGCCACAGCCGGCTGCAGGTGCTGGTGGGGGCGCTGCTGGGCCCCCTCATCGCCCTGCCGGGCCTGACCCTGGTGGGTTCCCCCCTGCAGCTGGCCCAGCACCTGGGATGGCTGCCACCGCTCGCCTGAGTGGTCCCGTCCCCATCGCCCCAGGAGTTCACCGCCGGTCAGCTGAGCGCCCTTGAGGCCTTTGCCGCCTGGCTGCAAGACCCCGCCGAGACCCGCCCCTTCGTGCTCTCGGGTCATGCCGGCACCGGCAAGACCTTTCTGTCCTCGCGGCTGCTGGCCCTGGTGGAGGCCGAAGCCCTCTGCTGGACCGTGGCCGCCCCCACCCACAAGGCGGTGGGGGTGCTGCGCCAGGCCCTCGAGCAGGAGGGACTGCGGCCCACCTGGTACCCCTCCACCGTGCACCGTCTGCTGCGGCTCAAGCTCAGCCGTGCCGAGGGGCTTGAACGCTGCGAACCCACCGAACAGACGGCCACCGCCCTCGAGGCCCTCGGCCTGGTGCTGGTCGACGAGGCCTCGATGGTGGACCAGGCCCTGCTCGACATCCTTTTGCGCTGTGCCCGTCATGGCGGCACCCGCCTGGTCTTCGTGGGCGATCCGGGGCAGCTGCCGCCGGTGGGGGAGCCCACCAGCGCCGTGTTCGCCCTGGCCGACGCCGAACGTCAGCAGCTCACCGAGGTGGTGCGCCATGGCGGGGCCGTGCTGCGGCTGGCCACGGCCCTGCGCCAGGGGGCACTGGCCAGCATTGCGCCGCCGCTGCTGCCGCCGCTCACCGATGACCTCGGCGGTCAGGTGGCCGTGGTCGACCGTTCCACCTGGATCGCCGAAGCCCAGGCGGCCCTGCGCCTCAGCCGCGAACGGCTCGACCCCGACCATGCCCGGCTGCTGTGCTTCACCAACCGCACCCTCGAGCGCCTCGTGCCCATCGCCCGTCGCGCCCTGCATGGCGCCATGGCCGACCAGCTGCCGGTGCTGCCCGGGGAGGTGCTCATCACCCGCCTGGCGGTGATGGCCCCGGCCAGCCGCCAGGGGCTCGGGGATGAGGGCCCCGGGGATCTGGTGCTCGGTTCCAACCGCGAGCTGCTCGTGCGCGATGTGGCCCCCGAACGCTGCGACCTGGCGGATCTGGGGGTGGCTTCGGCACCGGTCATCGAAACCCTGCGGGTCGAGGTGGAGGTGGGCGAAGCGGTGCTGTCCCTGCGGTTGGCGCCACCGGCCACCACCGATGGCGGCCAGCGCCTGGCGATGGTGCTCAGCGATCTGGGCCAGCGGGCCCGACGCAGTGACGGTCGCGAGCGCAGCCAGGCCTGGCGATTGTTCTTTCTGGTGCGGGACAGCTTCGCCACGGTCGGTCCTGCCGCCGTGCTCACGGTGCACCGCAGCCAGGGCAGCAGTTTCACCGACGTCTTCGTGGCCCCCGATGTGCACAGCCCCCAGGATCCCGACCTGCGCCGTCAGCTGCTGTATGTCGCCGTCACCCGTGCTCGACGGCGGGTGTGGTTGGTGGGCGGGCCGGCCACCGACAGCCTGCGCCATGACTGGCAGCGCCTGGTGGGCGAGCCGGAACCGCCTTCGTTCAGCTGAGCACCTGGAACTGGTCCAGCCCCGTCCAGCCCTGCCAGCCCAGGTAGGCCGCCAGGGCCAGGCTGAGGCCGCCCAGGATCAGGCTGCTGCGTTCTTCCAGCAGCCGCTTGCCCCGCTCCAGCAGCGGTTGCACCTGCTGCCGGCCGATCAGCACCAGCAGGATCGGCAGCAGCAGGGTCAGGCTGGCCAGCAGGCTCAGAAACAGGATCAACAGCACCTCGGTGGTGGTGTCGTGGTGTCCCCCCTGCACCAGCGAGGCCCCCTTGGCCAGCAGGAACAGGTTGTCAGGGCTGAGCAGCAGCGTCGCCGGCGCCAGGGGCAGCAGCACCAGCAGTGGCAGCTGTCCGACCCGTTCGAGTTTGTGGATCCAGCCTTCCTGCAGGTCTTCGTAGCCCTCGGGTTTGGGGTCGAGTTCCCGGATGCCCAGGGCCAGCAGGGCCCCGGCGGCGAACAGGTCGAGCCCCACCTGGTGCACCCCCCCCTGCTCCATCGACAGGGTGAGGCGGCGACCGACGGTCACCAGCAGCCCCAGGGTTGTGCCGACGCTCAGGAACCAGGCCAGGGTGAACAGGCTCGAGCGCAGCTTTGGAGCTGCCCCCAGCAGCAGCAGCAGCACCAGGGCGATGTCGAGGGGACTGAGGGCCACGGCGAAGCCGATGGCCGAAAGTTCCGTCAGGGTGCGGGCGAGGGGCCTGGAGGCGCGTTCCAGCGCAGCAGTGCTCGATTGTCGCGCTCAAAGCCCAGGATGCTGCTGGTGGCGGTGCCGAGCACCAGGTGGCGGCCACCGATGGCGCCCAGGCCAATCCAGGTGCCGGCCAGGCTGCGCAGGATGTGGCCGTGGGCGAAGAGGGCCACGGGGCCGGGCTGTTGCAGCAGCCGTTCGATCAGCGTCTGGCAGCGACGGGTCACGGCCGCCGCATCCTCCCCGTCAGGACAGCCGTGACTCCACACGCTCCAGTCGGGCACCGTTCGGCGGATCTCGGCGGTGGTGATGCCCTCGTAGCGGCCGTAGTTCCATTCGCGCAGCTCTTCGACCACCTCGGCCCGCTCCCCCAGCCCCGCCAGCTCACAGGTGCGGCGGGCCCGCTGCAGCGGACTGACCCACACCGCACAGAACGGAATGGCCGCCAGCTGGGGCCCCAGGGCCGCAGCCTCGGCTTCGCCTTCGGGCAGCAGCGGCAGGTCTGTGCTGCCGGTGTGGCGGCCGTTCACGCTCCATTCGGTGGCCCCGTGGCGCAGCAGCCACACCGTGCGGTCGTTGCTCATCGGTGGAGACTGGGCCCTCAGGCCTCGCCGCGATCGGTCGCCTGAACGTTAGGTCGGATTTCGAACCAGTCCGCCCCGGTGGTGGCGATCCGGCTGGTGAGCACGCTGGCCACCCGTGCCTGGGTCGGGCCCTGCTCACACCACACCCGCAGTTCGGTGAGGCTCTGCTCCGGTCCCTCGGCCTGCACTTCCACACTGCCGTCGTTGCGGTTGCGCACCCAGCCCGCCAGCCCCAGTTCGGTGGCCCGCCGCCGGCAGGCCTGGCGGTAACCCACCCCCTGGACCGTGCCGCGCACCACAAGCCGCCAGCGTTCGGCCGTCAGCGGGGAACGGCGGGGCGTGCGCCGCTGGCGGATCAGCTCCGCTTCCTGCTGGGCAGCGCTGCGCCGGCGAGGGTTGCGTCCCGAAGGCGCCGGGGTATCGAAGGGCATCCACCCCAATGGAGGTGAAGCCAGCTGGCGTGCAAGGTGGTCGTCATCCATCCCTCAACCCTAGACACCACGCCCCACCCCTCCAGCTGCCATGGCGCCGGATTCCCCTCCCGATCCAGCTGCCAGCGGTGAAACTCATGGCCCCACAGCTGTTCACCGCGGCGGCCCACGAGCCCATCGGCCAGCGCCGTCGCCTGGCGGTAGCCCAGCTGCAGCTCTCCCCGGCGGGCGGCGAAGGGCAGCAGTCCCGCCATGGGATGGCCGATGCCGGCACTGTCGTGCAAGCGCTGCCCCAGCAGCAGCATTCCGCCGCATTCGGCATAGATCGGCCGACCGGCGGCCCCATGGCGGCGGATCGCCTCCAGGCTGGCCAGGCAGCCAGCCAGGTTGGCCGCCTGCAGTTCGGGGTATCCGCCGGGCAACACCAGGGCGTCACTGTCCGCCGGCAGCGGCCCATCGGCCAGGGGTGACCAGGGCAGCACCTCGCAACCCAGCCGTTCCAGCCATTCGCGCTGTTCCGGATAGCAGAAATGCAGGGCGCCGTCCTGGGCCACCACCACCCGTGGGGGCCGCTGGCCGGCCGGCAGGGCCCAGCCGTCGGCAGCGGCGAAGGGTGAGGGACCCTGGCCTGCTCCGGCGGGCGGGGCCATCAACCCCAGCAGCCGCTCCAGCTGCAGCCATTGGCCGGCCCGCTCGGCCAGGGCCTGCCAGCGGGCGTCAAGGTCGGGGAGCTCATGGGGGGGCAACAGCCCCAGGTGCCGCGAAGGCAGCTCCAGCAGTGGATCCCTGGGCAGCACCCCCAGCAGCGGCATCCCGATGCCGGCCAGCACGTCGCTGAGCAGCTGCCGGTGCCGTGGGCTCGACACACCGTTGAGCACCACGCCCGCCAGCCGCAATCCGGGGTCGTGGTCCCGGAACCCCCGCACGAGGGCCGCCAGGGAGGCCCCCTGCCGGCTGGCCTCCACCACCAGCACCACCGGCAGGTCAAGCAGGCGCGCCACTGCCGCCGAGCTGCCCTCCTGGCTGGCTCCGACGCCGTCGAACAGGCCCATCACCCCCTCCACCAGGGTCAGGGGTGCCTGGGCCGCCCAGTGCAGAAACGCATGACGCACCGCCTCGCTGCCCATCAGCCGCAGGTCGAGGTTGCGGCACGGCCTCCCGCTGGCATGGGCCAGCAGCTGCGGATCGAGGTAGTCGGGCCCCACCTTGAACAGCTGGGGAGCCTGGCCGGCCCGCCGGGCGGCCGCCGTGAGCAGCAGCGACAGCAGTGTCTTGCCGCTGCCGCTGCTGGGGGCGGCGATCAGCAGGGCCAAGACCGTGAGTCAGCGCGGCAACAGCTTCGCAGCCAGGGGGACACAGGCCGCCAGCAGCGGGTTGGTGCTGTCGTGCCCACCCCGCAGGGTGCGGGACACCTCGACCTGCACCGAGCTGATGTCGGCGGCGACAACCTCTTCGATCAGTTCCATCCGCGCCATGCCGCCAGCCTCGAGGCGCATGCAGCCGCCGGTTTCACCGCAGAGGATCACGCACAGCGGCGGCCGATCGGCGGGTTCGCACACCAGTCGCACGCCCACCAGGCTGCCGGGATGGGTGCTCGGTTGGCCGACGGGCACGGGCATCTGCCGGAACCGCACCGGGGCGCCGTCGGGCCGGCGGAAGCCGGCATCGATGCCGTCTCCTTCGGTGCCGGCAGTGTGCTCCAGCTGCCAGCCCAGCCGGTCAGCGATCCAGGCCGCCATCAGCAGCCCCTGCACCGGCTGGTGACCCTGCACGTCGATGTCGAGCTGCACCACGTTCTGCAGCGCTTCCCGCCGATCCTGCAGGTCGAACACCATCGCCAGCGTCTCCCGCCAGGGCACCAGGCGGTACCAGTTGAGATCGCTCAGGGCCTGGCCGCTGCTGATGCGCGACTGCAGCACGTCGAGGCAGCGACCCGGCGTGCCGATCGCCGAGTCGATCACCAGCCGCCGCGGTGGCACCGCCAGTCCGTCGAACAGCACCGGTGCCTCGTCGAGCGAGCCGTTCCACCACACCCAGCAGGGCAGTTCCGGTGGAATGAGCGGATTGACCATCGCCAGAGCGGCCTCAAGGGCCGGCACTCCGCCGCGCATCACCACCACGTCGCCGCAGACAGCGCTCAGGGGACCTTCTTCGGGCAGGGGGCAGTAGGCGGCCACAAGGGTCTCGAGGCTCTGATGGCCATCGAGGGTGGGGGCCAGGGTGATCAGTCGCCGGGGCTGATGGCGGCTGATGGCGGCATCGACGTGCTGGCCCCGCAGATCCTCGGCTTCGCCGCTGCCGGGCTGCAGACCCAGCTGCCAGGCCAGTTCAGGCGACAGCGGGGCTGTGCTGAGGGGCAGACCGCACACGGGGATTGATTCACGGGCCGCCTGCAGCAGTTCCGGCCGGTCCAGGCCCGTGATCGGTCCCTCGAGGCGGCCCATCCGCACCAGATGCTGCTCGACCCACGCCGGTTCCCACACCAGCAGGGTGAAGGTCGAGGCGCCGCTGGCGGGTTCATGGTCCCGCTCCCAGAGACGGCCGAGGTAGGCCGCCACATCCTGGGGTGGCAGGGCGAGGGGGGCCTGAAGGGTGAGCTGGGGAGACATGGCAGAGCAGAGGCGGGACGTCGGAAGGGATCAGGGGCAGTGATCAGGGGCGGCGCCAGAGCAGACCGTCGCGGGCCAGCAGGCTGTCGGCGGCGGCGGGTCCCCAGGTGCGGGCCTCGTAGGGGTACACCGGCAGCTGCCAGGGGCTCTGCTCGATCAGCTCCACCAGGGGGGTGTACAGCCGCCAGGCCGCTTCGACCTCGTCACTGCGCGTGAACAAGGTCGGGTCTCCGAGCATGGCGTCGGCCAGCAGGCGCACGTAGCCCTCGTCGGAGGGTTCACCGAACGACTCGTCGTACGAGAAGTTCATGTCGACCGGCCGGCTGCGCATGCCGGAGCCCGGGGCCTTGACCTCAAAACGGAATTCGGCCCCCTCGTCGGGCTGGATGCGCAGGATCAGCTGGTTGGCGGGGGGTGCGCCTCCCGCC
>CAZWFG010000112.1:0-7184 GCA_964632245.1 uncultured Synechococcus sp.
GCTTCACCCTCGATGAGAAGGGCCGCAAGATGAGCAAATCCCTCGGCAACGTCGTCGATCCGGCGGTGATCGTCGAGGGGGGCCGCAACGAGAAGCAGGAACCCGCCTACGGCGCTGATGTGCTGCGGCTGTGGGTGAGCTCGGTCGACTACGCCAGCGATGTGCCGCTGGGGCCCGGCATCCTGCGGCAGCTGGGGGACGGGGCCCGCAAGGTGCGCAACACCGCCCGGTACCTGCTGGGCAACTTGCACGACTTCGACCCGGCACGGGACGCGATCCCCTTCGCCAGCCTCCCTCTGCTCGACCGCTGGCTGCTGCAGCGCACCGCCCGGGTGGTGACCGAGATCACCGAGGCCTTCGACCGCCACGAGTTCCCGCGGTTCGTCCAGGCACTGCAGAACTTCTGTGTGGTGGACCTGTCAAACCTCTACCTCGACATCGCCAAGGACCGTCTCTACGTCAGCGCCGCCGATGATCCGCGGCGACGCAGCTGCCAGACGGTGCTGGCCCTGGTGGTGGAACGGCTGGCGGGGCTGATCGCTCCGGTGTTGTGCCACATGGCCGAGGACATCTGGCAGCACCTGCCCTACACCGTGCCCGAACGCTCCGTCTTTGATCGGGGCTGGCCGACGGTGCCGGACGCGTGGGATGGGGACGCCAACTTCCCCTTGCGGACGGCGATGCACGACGTCATCGAACTGCGGGCGCGGGTGAACCGTCTGCTGGAAAGCTGCCGCCAGCCCGCCGGTGCCGGCATCGGCTCGTCGCTCGAAGCCCAGGTGACCATCACCCTCGGTGAGGGGGACGCCGCCCGGGCCATCCGGAACGTCCTTGATGTGCTGGAGGGCAGTGCCCACCCCCTGGTCGACAACCTGGGCGACTGGCTGCTGGTGAGCGACCTGCAGGTGGGTGGCGCAGCACCGGCTGCCCCCCTGGCCAGCCACGAGGAGGGCGGCCTCGGCCTGCATGTGAGCCGGGCGGACGGCAGCAAGTGCGAACGCTGCTGGCACTACGCCACGGACATCGGCGACCATGCCGACCACCCGACCCTCTGCGGTCGGTGCGTGACGGTGCTCACGCCCGCCAGCCCTCAGGGTTGAGGAAGTGGTCCAACGGTGCCGGGCCGGCGAGCACCTCAGGGGCGTCGGGGTTCAGCGGCGCCCGCAGCAGGGTGACCGCCTCGACCACGGCACCGTCCGGCAGGGCGGGCTGATCGGGGTCAAAAGCGGTGGGGTGGGTGAGGCTGCTGCTGATGCCCCGGTAGATGAGCAGCTCAAACGGCTCTGGGCCTTGGGGGCCGGGCAACTGTCCCTGCAACCGCAGCAGGCGGTCGGCAAAGCCTCGGCTGATCGACTCGAGCGACGCGAGGATCATCAGAACCCGCCGGCGAGTCGCCCCTGCCGCGGCAGCCGCACCAGCAGCCACTGGATGGCGCCCACCAGATAGGCCGCCAGCCCGGCGTAGCCCACCACGGCCGAGAGGCCGGGGGTCCATTCCGCCCCGAAGAGGAAACCCAGCACCGTCGCCAGCAGCCCGTGGAACGCCTGGGGCGCTTCGAGCCACAGGCGGCAGGCCGGCGCCGTCGCCCCGGTCCAGGCACAGCCGAGCGCCATCGACCCCAGCAGCACGCCGGCAGCGCAGAGCAGGGTGAGGGCCCAGCGCCAGATGCGCAGGGTCAGCGGCAGGGGACGGAGGGGCGGCAGGTCGCTGATCTCCTCGTTGATGTCGACCCAGAACCACAGGGCCAGGGGGATCAGCAGCTGGGCCACCCAACCGGTGATGAACGAGAGGGGTCGGGCATCGGCCTGCAGCAGCACCGTGACCGCCAGCAGGCTGGCAACCTTGGCGTACAGCCCCAGCAGGCGCACCAGGGACTGCTCCTGGCGAACGGAGGCCCAGACCACCAGCACGATGGGCAGGCCGATGGCGAACAGCACCAGCAGCCGGTAGTCGATCCAGATCAGGCTGCGCAGCAGCGGCAGGGGCATGGTGCGGTCCCGTTGTGGGGCCATTATCCGCAGACCGCGTTAGCGTCCAGGATCCAGCTGCGCTGGTCATGCTGCCCTGGCTCATGCGCGGGACCCCAGGTCCGCTCGCACGCACGTCCCTCTCCTGTCGCCCGTCCCTTGAGGAGGCGGTGCGCGAGGTGTGCAGCGGCCTGGCCGATGCCGGCGAGGTCGACCTGGCCCTGGTGTTCGCCAGCAGCAGCTACGCCAGCGACCTGCCGCGGCTGCTTCCCCTGCTGCGCCGCCAGCTGCGGGCCCGCTGCTGGCTGGGGGCCGTGGGGGGGGGCGTGGTCGGCACCGACCGCGACGGCAATGCCCGCGAGGTGGAGCAGCTGCCGGGCCTGAGCGTGAGCCTGTTGCGGCTCCCCGGAGCCGAACTGACCCCGTTTCGCCTGGCCAGCGGTGAGCTGCCTGATCTGGATGGCCCCCACGCTGCCTGGGGGGAGGCCCTGGGTCTCGATCCGGAGCGGCTGACCGGGATGGTGCTGCTGGTCGATCCAGGTTTCGCCGGTGTCAACGACCTGCTGGCAGGCCTGGATTACGGCTTTCCCGGGATCACCAAGGTGGGTGGCCTCGCCGGCATCCACAGCGCTCCCCACGACTCGCTGCTGTGGGATCAGGAGGTCTGCGGCGGTGCCGTGGGGGTGGCCTTCGGTGGCGCCTGGGCCATCGAACCGGTGGTGGCCCAGGGCTGCCGCCCGATCGGACCGGTGTTCGAGGTCGAGCAGGCCCAGCGCAACGTGCTGCTGGAGCTGCGTCAGGGGGACCAGGTGAACAGCCCGATCCTGGCGCTGCAGGGGGTGATCGAGGAACTGAACCCCCAGGATCGGGAGCTGATCCGCCAGGCCCTGTTCGTGGGGCTGGCCCGCAGCAGCTTCTCGCTGCGCACCACCGGCGAGACGCCGCCGTTTCTCGTGCGCAACCTGATGGGGATCGACCCGCGCAACGGCGCCATGGCCATCGGCGATCAGCTGCGGGTGGGGCAGCAGTTGCAGTTTCAGCTGCGCGACGGCGACACCTCCCGCCAGGAGCTGCGGCAACTGCTGGACCAACGGGCCCGCCAGGGGGAAGCCCCGCTGATGGGCCTGCTGTTCGCCTGCCTCGGCCGCGGCCGCAGCCTCTACGGCTCGGCCGATGTGGACGTGACCGTCTGCCGTGCCGTGCATCCCTCCCTTCCTGTGGCCGGCCTGTTCTGCAACGGCGAGATCGGCCCCGTCGCGGGCAGCACCCAGCTGCACGGCTACACCGCCAGCTGGGGGTTTGTGGTGCCCCGGACCGCCTGAGCGCGATGGTGCGGCAGCACGTCAATCCCCTCAGCCGTTTCTTTCAGCAGCCGCATCCCCTGCCGCCGCTGCAGGAGCTGTTCCCCCTGCCGGAGCGGCCCCTGCACCTCGACATCGGCTGCGCCCGGGGCCGTTTCCTGCTGGCCATGGCCCCGCTGCATCCCGAACGGCTGCACCTGGGTCTCGAGATCCGCCGCAGCCTGGTGGCCCTGGCCGAGGCCGACCGCGAACGGCTGGAGCTGGAGAACCTGCGCCTGCTGTTCGCCAATGCCAACGTGAGCCTGCCCCCCTGGCTGGCGACCCTGCCCAGCGGTCAGCTGCAGCTGGTGACGATCCAGTTCCCGGATCCCTGGTTCAAGGCCCGGCACCACAAGCGGCGGATGGTGCAGCCCGAGCTGCTGCAGGCGCTGGCCACGGCCCTGGATGGCCACGGTGCGCTGCTGCTGCAGAGCGACGTGCCGATGGTGATGGAGCACATGCTGGAAGGCGTGGACGCCAGCGGGGCCTTCGAGCCGGCCGATGGCGGCACCTGGCTGGCCGAGAACCCGCTGCCGGTGCGCACCGAACGGGAGCGCCACGTGCTGCAGCAGGGACTGCCGGTGTATCGCCGTCTGTTCCGACGCAGCAGGACCTGGCAGGGCCTGCATAATCCCAGCGGCCCCCCTCTGCCTGCCCCATGACGGCCTCCCCCGCTCCTCCCTGGCTGCTGCGCTGGCAGGGCCTCTGGGCCCGCTCCCCCCAGGGCCCCCTGCAGCGGCGGCTGACCCCCATCGCCGGGGGCCTGCTGCTGGCCCTGCTGCTGCTGCTGCCCCTGGCCGACCGGGGGGGGCTGGGGCTGCTGATCAGCGCCTGCGGAGCCCTGTGGCTGGTGTGGGGGCTCTCGGATGCCCCGAGCCAGCGGCCGCTGGGGGGCATCAGCACCTGGGTCCTGGCCTACCTGGCCCTGGCGGTGCTGGCCACCGGCTTCTCGCCGGTGCCGGCGGCGGCGGCCAAGGGGCTGCTGAAACTGCTGAGTTATCTGGGGGTCTATGCCCTGATGCGGCGGCTGCTCGAGCGCGCCCCCGCCTGGTGGGACCGGCTGGTGGCGGCCCTGTTGCTGGGGGAACTGGCCACGGCGGTGATCGGCCTGCGGCAGCTCTACGGCGAGGCCGAACAGCTGGCCCGCTGGGCTGATCCCAATTCGGTCGCCGATGGCACCCGCCGCATTTACAGCACCCTCGAGAACCCCAACCTGCTGGCGGGCTACCTGGTGCCGATCATCCCCCTCGCCGTGGTGGCCCTGCTGCGCTGGCGTGGGCTGTGGCCGCGGCTGCTGGCCCTGAGCAGCGCAGGCCTCGGCATCGCCGCCCTGCTGCTCACCTACAGCCGTGGCGGCTGGATCGGCATGGTGGTGGCCCTGGGGAGCCTGGGGCTGCTGCTGCTGCTGCGCCAGACCCGGCACCTGTCCCCGGTCCTGCGGCGCTGGTTGCCGCCGCTGATCATCGCGGCCACGGTGCTGGTGCTGGTGCTGGCCGCCACCCAGATCGAACCGCTGCGGGTGCGGCTGCTGAGCGTGTTCGCCGGCCGGGAGGACAGCTCCAACAATTTCCGCATCAACGTCTGGATGGCGGCCCTGTCGATGGTGCGCGACCGCCCCTGGCTCGGCATCGGCCCAGGCAATGCCGCCTTCAACCTGATCTATCCGCTGTACCAGCAGCCGCGGTTCACCGCCCTGAGCGCCTACTCGGTGCCGCTGGAACTGGCGGTGGAGGCGGGACTGCCCGGCCTCATCGCCGGGCTGGGGCTGTTCATCGCCAGCCTGCAGGCGGGCCTGCGGCAGCTGCACCGGGACCTGCCCCTGAGCCTGCCGGCCCTGGCCTGCCTGGCGGCGGTGCTGGGCCTGGCGGGCCACGGGCTGGTGGACACCATCTTCTTCCGCCCGGAGGTGCAGATCAGCGGCTGGCTGCTGCTGGCCACCCTCGGGGCGGCCGATGATGCCTGAGGCCCTTGTGCTGGCTGGTTTCGACGCCGGTCAGACCCACTGCCGCTGCCGCCTGGCCGACCTTGAGGGCCGGCTGCTGGCCGAAGGTGAGGGGAGCGGCGTGAGCCATCTGGCGGCCCCCGGCGGCCCGGAGCGGTTTCAGGAGGCCCTGCGCAGCAGCCTGGCGGCGGCCCTGGCCCAGCCGGGGGCGCCGGCCGGCCCGCTGACGGCGGCGGTGGTGGGAGCCAGTGGCATCGAAGCCGACAGTCCGGTGCAGGCCATGGGCCAGCGCCTCGCCGCCGATGCCCTGGGCCTGCACCTGGAGCAGGTGCTGGTGACCGGCGATGAACGCACCGCCCTGGCGGGGGCCTTCGCCGGCGGGGCCGGCATCGTGCTGATCAGCGGCACCGGCTGCATCTGCCTGGGACGGGCGGGCGACGGACGGCTGCAGCGCTGCGGCGGCTGGGGCTGGCTGCTGGATGGCGCCGGTTCGGCCATGGACATCGGTCGCGACGGCCTGGCCCTCAGCCTGCGGATGGCCGATGGCCGCTGCGCCGAGTCACCGCTGCGCCAGGCCCTCTGGGACGCCCTGGCCGTGGGCCGGCCCCAGGAGCTCAAGGCGCGGGTGGTGGATCCTGGATTCGGGGCCGCCGGCTTCGCCGCCCTCGCGCCGGTGGTGAGTGCCGCCGCCGCGGCCGGCGATCCCGGAGCAACGGCGGTGCTGCGCCGCAACGGAGAGGCCCTGGCCGAGATGGTCACGGCGGTCGCCGCGGCGCTGGCGCTGGAGCAGCCGCCCCTCTGCTGCATGGGCGGCGCCATCGAGCATCTGGCCCCCCTGCGGACCTGGTTCGAGCGGGCCCTGGCGGAACAACTGCCGGGGGTGGTTGCCCGTGCGCCCCTCGGGGATGCCTGCAGCGGGGCCCTCGCCCTCGCCGCCGGACTGGTCAGCCGTTGAGGCAGCGGTCAGCGACCGCGCAGAGGGATTCGGTCCAGTGGTCGACGCTGTCCTGGGAGGAGGCCTCGACCATCACCCGCAGCAGGGGCTCGGTGCCGGAGGCCCGCACCAGGACCCGACCATCGGCCCCCATGGCGGCTTCGGCGGCGGCGATGGCCTGCTGCAGGGCGGCGCTGTCCTGCCACTGCAGGCGGCGCTCCCGGTCGGGCACCCGCACGTTGGCGAGCCGCTGGGGGAAGGACGTGAAGCTGCCGTCGAGACGGTCGGCCAGGGTCTCGCCGGGACCCGGCAGCACCGCCAGCTGCAGGGCGGTGAGCAGGCCGTCGCCACAGAGATCGTGGTGGGCGCAGAGGATGTGGCCCGACTGTTCCCCCCCGAGGCCCGCCCCGCTGGCCTCCATGGCCGCATGGACATGCTGGTCGCCGACGGGGGTGCGCTCGAGCAGGCCGCCGCGGGCCGCCCAGGCCCGTTCGAAGCCCAGGTTGGACATCACGGTGGCCACCAGCCGCTGCTGGGGCAGCTGACCGGCGGCAGCCAGGGCCGATCCCCACAGGAACAGGATGTGGTCGCCGTCAACGACCCGACCGCGGCCGTCCACCGCCAGCACGCGGTCGGCATCACCATCGAAGGCGAAGCCCATCTCGGCCCCCTGCTCGAGCACCGCCCGGCGCAGGGGCTCGAGGTGGGTGCTGCCGCAGCCGACGTTGATGGCCGTCCCATCGGGTTCCCCATGCAGCACCGTGACCTCAGCCCCGAGGCGCCGGAACAGGTCAGCACTGCAGGCGGTGGCCGACCCCCAGCAAAGGTCGAGGACGACGCGGCGGCCATCCAGCCGCCGGCCCTGCAGGCCGGCCTCGAGCAAGGCGTCGTAATCAGCCAGCAGCTCACCGCACTCGCGGGTGGAGCCGCACCCCGTGAGGGCCGGCCGCACCTCACCCCGCAGGCCGGCCTCGATCGCCCCCTGCTCCTGGCGGGACAGC
>CAZWFG010000113.1:0-7151 GCA_964632245.1 uncultured Synechococcus sp.
TTTCGGTTGTCCAGGTGCTGCCGCCCTCTCAGGCGACTTGTGAACCGTAGCAGGTCGTCGGCGGAGGGATCGGAGACCGTTCCAGCTGTCGACAGGTCCGCTGCGGACCACTTCCTGAACGTAGCAGACCACCTCCCACCCCCCCTGGAAGACCGGACCCGATGGGCGGGCTACCCTCCGCCCATCCAGCAGATCCCCCGGCATGGCCGTTCTTTTCCTTCTGTTGCGGCTGGCAACACTGATTCTCCTGGGCTTCGGCCTTGCCTTGCTCTGGTTGGAGGCACGCCATCGCCTGCGTCCCCGCTCGCCGCTGCGCCTGTCTGCCGAGGGTTGGCAGGTGACCCCCGAGGCCGACGACCGCTGGACCGTGGTTGGCACGGTGACCATCGACAACCCCCACCCCCGCATGGAGGTGTTCGTGCCCCAGTTGCGGATCAGACCCACCCTTCTGGGTCGCGACGATCTGGACGGGATCCGCATCGAGACCCGCGTCACGCCCCAACACCCGGATGAGGCCGCCAGGGCTGACGGCTATTGGTTCGCCTACATCGTCAAGGGCCACAAACGCACCCAGGCCCACGTTCAACTGACGCTGGTGGGGGATCGGCTGCAGGATCGGCTCGACACCCTGTGGGTCGAGGTGCTCTGGAGCAATTACGGCCCCTTCGGTCGCCTGCGCCGGCGGGATGGGGTGCTGGTGCCCCTGCGGCGTCCCCAGCCCCTCACCGTCGGGATGGCCGAATGGCGCGAGGGGGACGGCTGTCGGGTGCTGCCCCTGCGCACCCATCTGCTGGGCACCCTCGACAGCCCCGAAGCGGTGCTGCGCCACTACGCCGGGGCACTGCTGGAACCTGGTGACATCGTCACCATCGCCGAAAGTCCCCTGGCGGTCATGCAGGGGCGTTACATCCACCCCAGTCAGATCCATCCCAGCGGCCTGGCGCGGCAGCTGTGCCGGGTGTTTCATCCCACCAGCAGCCTGGCCACGGCCTGCGGACTTCAGACCTTGATCGATCTGGTCGGTCCGGCGAGGGTGCTCACGGCCTGGGTGCTGGGGACTCTGCTGAAGCTTCTCGGCAGCCCGGGCTGGTTCTATCGCCTGGCTGGTGAGCAAGCCCGGCTCATCGACGATGTCACCGGTTCGACACCTCCTTATGACCAGACGGTGGTGCTGGGTCCCTTGAACAGCGATCGCATCGTCGAAGATCTCAGCCGATCCCTTGGCCACGGGGTGGCCGTGGTCGACGTCAATGACCTGGGACGGGTGAAGGTGCTCGCCGCGAGCCATGGCTGCGACCTTTCCCTGCTGGAGCGAGCCCTGCGGCCCAATCCCGCTGGCAACGCCAACGAGCGCACGCCGCTGGTGGTTGTCCGACCCGCCCGCTGACCCCCCGGCTCCTGGCCCACTGGATAAAGTCGGTCATGGTCTGCTGTCTGGGATGCCACGCCTGCCGACCGACGCTGCCCCAAGGGTGCAGGCCCTGCATTGGGGGCATCTGCCGCAATTGCTGCGTCAGTTGGTTGTGCAGCCCGCCGATGGGGGCGGCGATCGCATCTGGCGTCAGGCGGTCATCGGTCCCCTCCAGCGCCTGATCGGACGCAGTGGCCGCCGTCGGCCGGGCGACTTGGGGCTGGTGGCCCTTGACGCTTCGGATCACGCCGTTGGCCTGCTGCTGGCCGCATCTGCCAACCGTCGGGGGAGCTGCTGGCGTCTGGATCTGCTCCAGATCAGTGATGCCGCCGAGGGCCGTCTCGACCTGGCCACAGCCCTGCTCAGGGAGGCCCTGCACCGCACCCCGGCCGCCGTGAGCTGGATTGCCCGCGTCGACGTCCACGACGATCTCCTGCTGGCTGCCCTGCGGGACCAGGGTTTTCAGACGCTGCAGCAGTTGCAGGTGTGGCGCATCGAGGATCTCGCTCATCTCCAATCGGTCGATCCACCCCTGCCCGAGGGGATCGAGCCGCAGCCCCTGCAGGCTGATAACGCCGCCCTGCTGCTGCAGCTGGAACTGAGCGCCACCCCCAGTCAGCTGCGACGCATGCAGGACCTGAGCAGTCCTGACCTGTTGGATGACGCCCTCCCCGCCAGCCGCCTGCTGGTGGATCGTCAGCGTCACCTGGCCGTTGCTGCCGCCCGTCTGCAGCGGCGCCGCCATGGCCAGCAGTCCACTGAACTTGATCTCACGCTGCATCCGGCCTGGGAGTCGCTGCTGGACGGCCCGATGGCCCTGCTTCTGGGGATGGCCATTCGAGACCATCTGCCGGTGGTGCTGCGCTGCGACGGTCGCCGCCCTCGCCTGATCGCCTGGCTGGCCCACCAGGGGGCCGTGCAGGTGGGGGAGGAGCTGGTGCTCGCCCGCAGCCTCTGGGCCCGCCAGGAGCTGGCGACCCCCTCCTGGCGGCGTTCGGCGGCCCTGGAGCGGATTGTGGGGCCCTGGAGGCCTGGCCAGCGGCCGGTGCCGGAGGCGGTTCGTTGAGCTGCGGTCTGTCGCCCCGTCCCCGTTCGGTGCTTGCCCTCGATGTCGGTCGCCGTCGCATCGGTGTCGCCGGCTGCGACCCCCTGGGACTGACGGTGACCCCGCTGCCGGCCCGCCAGCGCGGCCCCTGGGGTGACGACTGTGACTGGTTCGCGGCCCTGGTGCGTCAGCGGCGCTGCGAAGCCCTGGTGGTGGGGCTCCCCCTCGACAGCCGCCAGCAGCCCACGGATCAGGCCAGGCACTGCCGCCGTTACGGGGAACGGCTGGCCCGCTGCCTGAACCTGCCGCTGGCGTGGGTCGATGAACATGCCAGCAGCTGGAGTGCCGCCGACCGTTTCGGTCTGGGGGGGGATCGCAGCGGCCGTCTTGACAGTGCTGCTGCGGCACTGCTGCTGCAACAATGGCTTCAGGAAGGGGACGAACCGGTGTCCGCCACCACGGGGGGTCGGGACGGTGACACCCTTGATGAAGGATCCTGAACTGGTGCGCAACCCCTCCATGAGTGACTCGACCCTGGCCGGATCAGGCGATGTGCCCACAGTGCTGGTGCAGGACGGCAAGGGCAGGGATCTGCTCTGCTTCCTGGAGCAGCTCATTCCCCTCGACGGCAACGACTACGCCCTGCTCACCCCGGTGGACACCCCGGTGACGCTCTTCCGCCTGCGCGAGGACGACGAGCCGGAGCTTCTCGACGGTGATGCCATCACACCGGCCATTCTCTCGACTGCCGAGGTGGTGCTGCAGGAACACGACCTCACCCTTGTGCAGTCGGCCGTCACCCTCACGGTGGCCGGTGAACTGGAGGAACCTGATCCCGAGGACCTGCTGGATGACGAGGACAGCGAGGATGACGCCGAAACCTTCGAGCTCCTGGTGAGCTTCGTGGTGGAGGAGCGGGAATATGGCCTCTACATCCCCCTGGATCCCTTCTTTGTGGTGGCGCGGTTGCTTGACGGCGAAGCCGTGCTGGTGGAGGGAGAGGAGTTTGAGCGCATCCAGCCCCGCATCGAGGCCGAACTGGAGGAACGGGAGGCTGCGGGTTGATGCTGCAACGGCTGTCGCCCCTGCTGGAACCCGATCTGATCGCCTCAGGGGTGTTGGCCGACCTGCCCCTGGATGTGCTGCTGGCCCACCAGATCAGGGCCCTGGTGATCGATGTGGACGCCACCTTGTTGCCCCGCACCTGTGTGGAGCCCTCGGCGATCATCAGCTGCTGGATCGAGAGTGCCTCGCGTCAGCTGCCGCTGCATCTGTTCAGCAACAACCCTGACCGCCAGCGCATCGCGGCCATTGCCCGCCGCTTTGACCTGCCCTTCACGGCAGCGGCCTGCAAACCCCGGCGGGGTGCCCTGCGTCGGGTGCTGCAGCAGTTGCAGCTGCCGGCAGCCCAGGTGGCCATGATCGGCGATCGCCTGTTCACCGACGTCATTGCCGGCAATCGCCTGGGGCTGTTCACGGTGCTGGTGCGCGCCATCGACGCCGACGGTCGCCCGGCGGCCCGGGCACCGGTCCAGCGGGCTGAGCTGCTGCTGGCCCGTCTCGTCGGTGCCCAGCTCCCTTCGGATCCTGCCTCCCCGTCGGATCCTCGGCCCCTGCCATGAGCGGCACGGTGGTGGTGAAGGTGGGCACCAGCCTGTTGCGTGGTGCCCATGGCCTGTCGACGACGGCGTTCATCGGCTGTCTGGCGGAGACCCTGAGCGCTGAGCGGTCCCGTGGCCGGGGTGTGGCCCTCGTCACCAGCGGGGCCGTCGGCCTTGGCTGCACGGCTCTGCAGCGCAGAGAACGGCCACGGTTGGTTCAGGAGCTGCAGGCGGCGGCGGCGATCGGCCAGGGGCGGCTGATGGGCCTCTACGACCAGGCCTTCCGGACCCATGACGTCACCGTTGCCCAGGTGCTGCTCACCCGGGGGGATCTGGCCTCCCGCCGGCGGTTCATGAACGCCAGCCGCACCCTCGACCAGCTGCTCCAGTGGGGGGTGCTGCCGGTGATCAACGAGAACGACACCCTGGCCACGGAAGAGCTGCGCTTCGGTGACAACGACACCCTCTCCGCCCTCGTGGCCGTGGCCCTGCGGGCCCGCTGCCTGGTGCTGCTCACCGACATCGACCGCCTTTACTCGGGCGATCCCCGCCATGACGCAGGAGCGGTGCCGATTGCCGAGGTGCGTTCTCTGGCGGAGCTCGATGGTCTGAGCGCTGCGGCGGGGGGTGGTGGCAGCTGGGGCACTGGTGGCATGACCACCAAGCTGGCGGCGGCCCGCATCGCCACGGCCAGCGGGATTGAGGTGCGCCTCGCCGACGGTCGGGATCCTGTCGTGCTGCGGGAGCTGCTGCAGGGCCACCCCCACGGCACCCGCTTTCTGCCGAGTGCCAGGCCGATCCCCGACCGCAAGCGCTGGCTCGCCCACGCCCCCGTGCCCGAGGGGAGCCTCGTCGTTGATGCGGGCGCCCGTGGCGCCCTGCTGGATCAGGGGGCGTCGCTTCTGGCCGTCGGCATCCGCGCGATCGAAGGCCGTTTCGGCCGCCATGCCCCCGTGCGCATCGTCGATGAGCAGGGGCAGGAGCTGGCCCGGGGCCTCTCGGCCTTCTCCAGCGACGATCTGCAGCAGGCCCTCGGCCTCACCAGCGCCGAGATCCGCACCCGTCTCGACCCCGACCTGCCCGAGGTGGTGGTCCATCGGGACGAGCTGGTGCTGACCGGTCCCGGTGCGGGCCGTACGATCCCGGCGTCCCCCTGATCACGGCATGGCGCCATGAAGTTCAGTGTTCTCCTGGAGCATCTGTCCGGGGTGGACGGGGCGCCATGCTCCCTCGCCGTGGATCCCGATCTGACCGGCGCCGCCGCCATCGATGAGGCGGTGCCGGGTCAGCTGGCTTTTCTGGAGCAGAACAGCAACCTGCGCAACGCGCTTGACCACTGTCAGGCCTCGGCGTTGCTGCTGCCGCCGGATGGGGACCTCCAGACCCTGGCCAGCAGCCGTGGCATGGCCTGGGTCGCCCTGCGGGATCCCCGCCTGGGGTTCGCCGAGGCGCTCGATGTGTTGCTGCCGCCCCGGCCCAGGCCCCAGGGCATTCACCCCACGGCCGTGATTGATCCCACCGCGACGGTCGGGCAGAACGTGAGCATCGGTGCCCATGCCGTGGTCGGCGCTGCCTGCCGGATCGGCGATGGCTGCGTGCTGGCCCCCGGGGTTGTCCTGTATGAGGACGTCGAACTCGGTGATGGCTGCATCATCGAGGCGAATGCGGTGCTCCATCCCGGCAGTCGCCTCGGCCGCACCTGCGTCATCCATTCGACAGCGGTGGTTGGCTCCGAGGGGTTCGGCTTCGTGCCCACCGCCACGGGGTGGCGCAAGATGCCCCAGACCGGTCTTGTGCTGCTCGGCGACGGGGTGGAGGTGGGCTGTGGCAGTGCCATCGACCGTCCCTCGGTGGGGGCGACCCGCATCGGGGACGGCACCAAGATCGACAACATGGTCCACATTGGCCATGGGGTCTCCATCGGCCGGGGCTGTGCCCTTGCCGCCCAGGTGGGCATCGCCGGCGGAGCGGTGCTGGGGGACGGGGTGATCCTGGCGGGGCAGGTGGGTGTCGCCAACCGGGCCCGCATCGGTGATCGGGCCATTGCCTCCTCCAAGTCGGGCATCCATGGCGAGGTGGCCGCGGGAGAGGTGGTGAGCGGCTACCCCGCCATTCCCAACCGTCTGTGGTTGCGATGCAGTGCGGCCTTCAGCCGCCTGCCCGAGATGGCCCGGACCCTGAGGCGGCTGGGCCTCGACGAGGCGCCGCGATAGGTTCGGCGCCGCGCTGCCTGCGGGCATGACCAGCTTTCACATCACCACGCTGGCCGGTGACGGCATCGGTCCGGAGATCATGGCTGTGGCCACCACCCTGCTGAAGCGGGTGGCGGGGCTGCATGGTTTCACCCTGGCCTTTGATCCGCGGCCCGTGGGTGGAGCCGGGGTCGATGCCTGTGGTGAGCCGCTGCCGGCGGCCACCCTCGATGCCTGCCGTGCCAGTGACGCCGTGCTGTTGGCGGCCATCGGTGGCCCCCGCTACGACACGCTGCCCCGCCCCCAGCGGCCAGAGAGCGGTCTGCTGGCCCTGCGCTCGGGCCTGGGGTTGTTCGCCAACCTGCGGCCGGTGCGCATCGTGCCGGCGCTCATCGGGGCCAGCAGCCTGCGGGAGGAGGTGATCAGCAATGTTGATCTGCTGGTGGTCAGGGAACTGATCGGTGGCATCTACTTCGGCCAGCCCCGGGGCCGTGTCGTCGGTGAGGACGGGGAGGAACGGGGCTTCAACACCATGACCTACAGCAGCTCGGAGGTGGACCGCATCGCGCGGGTGGCCTTCGATCTGGCCCGCCAGCGCCGTGGGCGCCTGTGTTCGGTCGACAAGGCCAATGTGCTCGATGTCTCGCAGCTCTGGCGGGACCGGGTCACGGCCATGGCGGTCGATTACCCCGACGTGGAGCTGAGCCATCTCTACGTTGACAATGCCGCCATGCAGCTCGTGCGCGATCCGCGCCAGTTCGACGTGCTGCTCACCGGCAATCTCTTCGGCGACATTCTCAGTGATGAGGCCGCCATGCTCACCGGTTCGATCGGCATGCTCCCGCCCGCCTCCCCCGGGGCCAGCGGCCCCGGTCTGTTCGATCCGGTCCAGGCATCGGCCC
>CAZWFG010000114.1:0-7054 GCA_964632245.1 uncultured Synechococcus sp.
CAGGCTGTTGCCGGGCCCTTCCAGCATTAGCTACTGGGGATAGAGAGCGCCGGGCGGCCGCATGGCGATCGCCAGGGCCGGTGCCACATCGGTGACGAGGTTCAACAGCAGCAGCTGGCGGGTGTTCAGCGGCGAACGGCCATCGCGCAGACCTCCGATCAGGGTGAAGCCAATCTCACCAAGGTTGCCTCCCACCAGCAATGTCACCGCGTCCCGCACCGAACGCCACAGGGCCCGGCCTTCCAGCACCACGCGAACGATCGTTTCGAGGCGTCCATCCGTGACGACGATGTCGGCAGCACATCGGGCGGCTTCGGTGGCATGGGAGCCCAGGGCGATGCCGACCTCCGCCAGGCGGATCGCCGGGGCGTCATTGGCCCCGTCGCCGGTCATGGCCACCTGGTGGCCGGCCTGTTGGAGTGCCTTCACCAGCCGCAGCTTCTGCATGGATGTCACCCGGGCACAGACCGTGGCCCCAGCAACCGCCTCGGCCAGGGCTTCATCGTCCATGGCCTCCAGCATCGGCCCGGTCAGCACGGATCCAACGATGGACAGACCGAGCTCGGCGGCAATCGCCCGCGCCGTCGCGGGATGATCGCCGGTGATGATCTTGACGGCAATGCCGGCCTGTCTGAGGTCCTGGAGGGCCTGCTTCGCTGTGCCCCTGATCGGATCGGCCAGCCCCAGATAGCCCACAAATTCCAGGTCGCACACCTGTTCATCCAGGAGCGTGGGTGGTTCAGCCACGACGCGGCGTGCCACCGCCAGCACCCGCAGTCCCCGCTCAGCCAGTTCATGGGCAATGGCCTCCAGCCGGCTTCGGTTCTCCGCATCCAGCGGCACCGGTCCCATCGGCAGGCGCACGCTGGTGCAGGCCGCCAGCACGGTCTCCGGAGAGCCCTTGACACAGAGCAGACAACGGCCCTTGCGGCGTCCGAGGCTGGCGTGATATCCCCGCGAGGGTTCGAAGGGCAGCGTTGCCAATCGCTCCCAGCCGTCACCGTTCACCGCGGCCCGACGGGCACCTTCCACCAGCCCCCGGTCCGTGGGATGGGCGAGCGGTCGCCCTGGCGCCGGGGTCGGCGTGGCCCACAGAGCAACCCGCAGGGTTCTGAACCCTGCCCGATCGAGTTGCTCGATCATCATCGTCCGTTCAGCGTCGGTCACCTCCACCAGGGCGATGCGTCCGGAGGTGAGGGTGCCGGTCTTGTCCAGACAGATCACGTTCACCCGGCCGAGGGATTCGATCGCCCGCGGATTGCGGACCAGCACGTTGGCGGTCGAGAGCCGACCCGCTGCAGCCAGCTGGGCGAGGGTGGCCAGGATCGGCAACCCTTCGGGCACTGCCGCCACCGCCAGGGCCACCCCCTGGCTGAAAGCCCCACGAAGATCCTGTTGGCGTGCAAGGGCTGACAGCAGCAAGGCCAGCCCGCTGCCCGCGGCGATCGGAACTGTGAGGGCTGTGAGGGATTCGAGGCGGGCCTCAACGCCGCCGGCCCCTGCCACCCCGTGCAACGCCCCCAGCGGTCGGCGGGCTTCAGTGGCCTGGCCCACAGCAACGACCACCGCCACCGCCGACCCCGAGACGACGGTGGTCCCTGCGAACACCATGGAACTGCGGTCGGCAAGGGCTGGCGCGTCACAGGCATCCTTCCCTTTGGAGACGGGAAAGGATTCGCCGGTGAGCGTCGCCTCATCCACCTGCAGACCTGTGGATTCGAGAATCCGGGCATCGGCCGGAACCACCTCCCCTGCTTCGAGCACAACCACGTCACCCACCACCAGCCGGTTGGACGCGACCCGTTCCACCTGACCCCGGCGCCTCACCCAGGCCGGGGCAGCACTGCGCTCCTGCAGGGCCGCCACCGCCTGCTCTACCCGCCACCGCTGGCTGGCGCCGATCACGGCGTTGACCCCTAGCACCCCCAGGATCAGAGCCGCATCCACGGGGGAGGACAGAAGGGCCGACAGGGCGGCGCCGGTGGTCAACACCGGCACCAGGGGGTTGTCGAGCTCGTCCTTGAGCAGTCGGCCGAGTTGGATCCAGGTCTGGTGCTGACCCTCGGGGCCAACGGCATCGGGGCCGGAATCGCCGCCTGGGCCACCGGCATCAACCCCCAGTCGTTGCAGCACCTCGGCCACGTCCAGGGCGTGCCAGGGCACGGTGTCATCAGCGACCTGGGGCGGGCCGCTGTCAAGCGTTCCAGCCAGCCGCAGGCTGTTGCCGATGGCCACCAGGGCCAGCAGATGGCTCGCGTGGTTCACCACTGCCGCGGTGTCCATGTCGACCCCTTCAAGGCATAGGGTCAGACCCACCACCACCTCGATCAGCGAAACCTGAACGCCCTGATCGGCACAACGCCGGGCCATCGCACAGGCGGGCAGCAGCAGCCAGAGCGGTTCGAGACCATCGGCCGCGAGGAGGTGGGCATTCCAGGGCGGTGCCCTGCCCTCCACGCACACGCCGACCCCCAGGTCCGCCGCCGCCACTGCGGGCCCATCGGGCCCTGCCACCACAAGCACACCGTGCCCCTCGGCCTGCAGGGACCGCACCGCCGCGATGGAGCAATCTTCAGGTCCGGTGGCCTTCACCAGTCGCAGGCCCGCCCCCCGGACGGCATCATCCAGACATGCCTCCGCTCGCTGATTCAGCAGGCTGCGGTCAATCAACACGCAGTCGATGCGATCCAACCGTTCAAGGGCAGCGGGATTGAGCACAAGACAGCCCATAGCGGCCAGGCGGCGCCCCACCTCCACGCTGAACACCCGCCGCCCGAGCACTGCCGGCCTCGGCAAACCTGCCAACATGGAGGTCGCCGCCGCCTCCAGATCCTGGGTGGCGGCCACCCCAAAACCAAAGGCCCCCAGGGTGGCCAGCCAGGCCTGCCTCCCATGGCGCTCAATCGATCCATCGGGCAGAGGCAAGGGCCTCTCGCCCGGGTCGACGGTGTGTTCGATGTGGTGGACGGGATCAGCGCAGAGCCGCCGCTCGAGGGTGTCCCAGCAGCGATGATGGACAAGGCGGCACTGCAAGAGATGGGCCTGCTCCAGCAGACTCACCAGCGGTCCTGCCAGGCCTCGCAACAACGCCTGGTCAACGCCTTCGCCAAGGCGCAGGAGCAGCTCCAGCGAGCCGGTCCCCACGGCGCGCTCGAGGTGCTCCCGAAGATCGGGTTGCGCATCCACGATCCGCAGCACCATGGCCAGATCCAGCCCCAGCCGGTTGGCACCGGGGGGGCTGCTGAGGGCGAGACCGATGCCGACGCCGAGCAGTTGCGCGGCAATTCCGGCCAGGGAACGCAGCGGCGCCTGCAGGTCTGCCGGATGGTCTCCCCCGAGGGTTCCACCATCAGCGGTGTCGACCTCACCACTGCAGAACTGATCCTCAAGCGCAACCAACCTCTCGTTCACCGCCCAGGGGTCGGCCAGCGCCCCCCTGCCAGACACCACGACGCGACGGCAGCCTGCGTTGTAGCGGGCCCACTGAATGTCGTCTTGACCGACAAAGAGCCTTCGGACCGCCTCGGCAAAGCGTCGTTCGTTCTCACTGCCGGGAGCCGGGGGACGCACCTGGACATGGACACGGTCGTGGCCGGCCCAGACATGCCGACCACGCTGCAGCAGAACAGCGAACCACGGTGTCTTCGAGGCGATACCGATTATGAGAAGGATCCATTCTCTTGTAGCCGGACCGGCGCCGCTCCAGGGTCCTGACCAGTTGCGTCAAAGACGCAGATGACCAGCAGGAAGACAGCAAGCCCGACGAAGTCAATCAGCTGCAGCCACACCATCGAAAGAGCACAGGCGCCAGCCATCACGACCACGACGGGGCCGGTGGAGCATCGCCCTGCGGCAAGATCGCTCAATGGGCCTAAGCCTGTGAACAGGCGGCCACAGCCGCGGAGGATTCTCACTTGAGACCGACAAGGTGCGGGGCATTGAAGAGGGCCACTAGAAGCTGCTGACGCTCTGCCCGGCGTAATGGCCGTCGTAGTGCTCATTGCCCTCCAACTTCTGAAACACAAACTGACAGACCGGCAGACCGGGAGAGATCGCCAATGGCGCGGGGCCGAAGTTGCTCATCTCCAGCACCTGCTGGCTGTCGATGCCGGGCCCCATGAAGGGAGCACTGATGTGCACCATCAGCCCCAGCCTGGCGAAGCGGCTGCGGCCTTCGAGCCAGCCGCACAGCCCGGGGCCGAGGCGCAAGCGTTCGTGGGTGATGCCCAGCACGGTTTCGCCAGGCATGATCAGGATCTGGTCACCGGCTCCGACCTCGATCTTGTCGGTGAACTCGCGGTAATCGGTGTCCTCGCCCACGGCCACCACCTGATGAACCTTGCGGAACACACGAAATGTGCTCGCCAGGGTGAGATCAACCGAGGCAGGCCCCACCAGTGCAGGGTTGAAGGGCGTGATCGAGATCACCCCTTGGGCAATGGCATCGAGAATCGCCTCCCTGCCCAGAACAGACATCCCCTCGATTGCGATGACCACGACAGCTTGTTACAACCAGCCCCTTGGCCGTGGGTTGTTGCGCATGTTCTTCACGATCACAGGCGGAACAGCACCTGAGAAATCACCACCCAGCCTTCCTTGTCGCCAAAGCTGTCGTAGGTGGTGAGTTTGTAATTGCCTTCGAGGCCCAGCTGCAGTGATTGGGAGACATCCCAGATCACATTGGCGAAGGCCGTCTCGTTGAGAAGTAGGCCGAAACGACCGGGCTTGATGGCCTGATCGACACCAAAACCCGCCGCCAGCCGGACATTTTCACCCAGATAGGCATGAAGCTGACCCCAGCCGCCGGTCGTGGGAATGGCCGCATTGGTGCGCCGGTTGTAGGTCTGCAGGATGCCGGCCATGTACTGCCCCAGCCCCTGGCCGTGGTAGGCCTCACCACTCAGACCGAAGGAACGGCCGAGGGAGACCTGTCCGTCGAAGGCAGCACCCCACACATCCACCGCCGAGCGATCGGCCACCAGGGTCAGCAGATCCGTGGCCCTCACGTTGTCGAGCACCCGCAGCTGACCAATGACACCCGAGACCCCAAGCTCCACAGGCCGCCGCTCGCGACCGCCGGCCCGTTCCTGTGGAAGGCCGAAGCCCA
Source organism: uncultured Synechococcus sp. (assembly GCA_964632245.1). Classification (GTDB taxonomy): domain Bacteria; phylum Cyanobacteriota; class Cyanobacteriia; order PCC-6307; family Cyanobiaceae; genus CAIQIA01. The sequence continues at coordinate 5,108 of CAZWFG010000114.1, forward strand.
GGTTCAACCGTCCTTCGACATTGGGCCATCCGTTGTCTTCCACCAGCTCAACGGCATCCAGGCGGGCCAGGTCGACATTCTTGGGCAGGGCGGTGGTGATCGGCGACGACATGCCGACCTGCACCAGCGCTTCGGCACCAGCATGGAGGGGGATGCGACGTTCAACCCGCAGCTGCGGCCGGTAGGCACCGGGATTGCCACTGGTGGCCAGTTTGCCGCTGGGGAGGGTGTCAGGATCCCGCGGGGCGAAGATGTCGAAGTTCTGACCGGCCGCAATGCGCCACAACCCGTCGCTCGCTTCGCCGTAAAAGGCAACGGGGGTGAAACTGTAGCCCTCGGCCAGAATGTTGTCCTGCAGGGTGAAGAGCGCGAAGGCGCCAGGGGTCCATGGGCCCCAGCGTGGGCCACGGAACACTGCGGTGACGGTGCTCTGCTGGGCCGAGAGGTCGTACGAAACGTCGGGATCCTTGGGGCTCACCACCAACGGCTGCCCCGGATTGAACATGTAGCGGCTGTTCGAAAACCCCAGCAGCCGCGCCTCGGCCGACACCTGCAGCGACGTCTCGCCGGCCGTGATGCTGAAGCCCCGTCCCGGGGTGTAACGGACAGCCGTCGTCGCAGGGGTCGGGGCGGGGACCGGGGTTGGCGTTGGTAAGGCTGAGGTTGTCGCCGTGGTGGGGGCGATCTGTTGTCGCAGGGCGGCCAGGTCCCTGGCTAGCAGCTGTTGCCGCTCAATCTCGGCCGCCAGCTCGGCCTGCTGACGTTCAAGGCGCTGGCGCGAAGCCTGCAGAGCCTGCTCAAGGCAGGCCAGCCGCTGGAGAAGCTCGGGCTGCTCCGGCAGCACCATCACAGGCAGGGCTTGCGGCGGGATCCCCGCGGCTTCACGGCAACCAGGCTGTTGGAGGATGGCCTCCAGATTCTCCGCATGGGCGGGAACAGCGGCGGAAGCAAGCAGAGCCAGCAGTGACAGCGCCAGACGTGAACGCACCCTTACCGAAGACAGTCCAAGACGCCGTGAATGTAACGATTGCGGCGTTGATCGACCAGCCCCCCTCCCCCCCGACAGGTGAATGGCAGATCAGGAGAAGTGAAATCAGCATGCCTCGTGGGAACCAGGACCCTGCACCAGGGCACCGGAGGTGGACACACTGGAAGGTGGTGTGGTGTCCGACATCCAGCGCCGTCGCCAAGGCCTTGCGGTTCCCATGGACGTACAGACCATCACCAGTCAACCATCACGGTGGGAGCCCAGAGAGGATCCAGATTTGACCGAGGTAGATGCAGACCCCGACTCCACTCAAGACGAACAGCTGTAATGCGAGATCCCACCGGAATTGAAGAATTCCCGCGGTCTCCGGCAGTCAACCGTTGCCGCCAGGGGTGCCGGGGGTTCGTGGTAGGGATCGCTGAACAACCCCTGCAACGCTTGGATGGGTCCGACATCACCAAGGGCGGCCTGGCGATAGGCCGGCGCCACCAACCATTCACGCCAGGTGATGGCTGGGTTCACCTGGCGCATTGCCACCATCGCCGTGGCCAGCTCACCGGCGGCCAGGATCTGCCTGCGCCAGCGTTCCAGCCAGCTGCGCCAGTCGCGCTCCAGTTCGGCTGAACAGGGCACGTAAAAGCAGTCGTGCAGCTCAGCCGCATCGGTCGGCAGCTGGGACAGACGGCGAAAGAAGATCGTGTAATCGACCTTCGACCTGATCAGCAACTGCAGAAGGTCATGAAAGAGAATGTCGTCGTAGCCGCCGAGGCCAAGCTTGCGCGCCCACATCGCCTCTATCTGCTGCTGCATCGCAGCGGCGAAACCATCGTGGATCTGATCCAGCCGTTCCAGGGCCGATGAGTGGCCTTCAAGCAAAGGCCGCAGGGCTTTCCAGAACATCTCGAAGTTGGCCTCGGCTGCCGCCGGTTGATTGAAGAAGCAGAAATGCTCGCCACCTC
>CAZWFG010000115.1:0-7026 GCA_964632245.1 uncultured Synechococcus sp.
TAGGCGGGGGGTGGCAACCACACCAGATCGACCCCTAGGGCCGCCAGCGGTGGCACCTGACGGTGCAGATCCCGGTACCAGTGCCTCCCTTGCCGATGGGCGTCGGGGCCGAAGGCCTGCAGCAGCACCCGGCTGTCCCCGAGGTTGCTCCCCCCGCCCGCAGTCCTGGGCACTGAGCCGGCCAGGGTCAGCGGCAGGGCCAACCCCAGGCACGCCATCACTGAGGAGATCCGTCGCCTGCTGCCCGGCGGCACCCCCTTCAACCTGCGCTGGGACTGAATCCTGCGGCCACGCTCACCAGCAACCCCAGGTTGATGGCCACGATCAGCCCGGCGCAGGCCCAGGCGACAGCTTGAAGCCAGCGGGGGGTGGCCAGGTCGCCCATCAGGTCCCGACGGCTGCAGAACAGCACCAGCGGCACGACGGCAAAAGGCAGTTGCAGGCTCAGCACCACCTGACTGAGCACCAGCAGCTGGTTGCTGCTGCGGTCCCCCAGCAGCAGCACCGTGGCCAGGGCCGGGATCAGGGCCAGTCCGCGGGTCAGCAGCCGCCGCTGCCATGAGGGGAGCTTGAGATCGAGGAACCCCTCCATCACCACCTGGCCCGCCATGGTCGCCGTGACCGTCGAACTCTGGCCGGCCGCCAGCAGTGCCACACCAAACAGGGTGCTGGCCAGGGAGGTGCCGACCAGGGGCGTCAGCAGCCGGTAGGCCTGGTCCAGGTCCTCGACCACCGGCCGGCCGGAGCCATGGAAGGCCGTGGCGGCCAGCACCAATATCGCCGCATTGACCAGGAAGGCGAAGACCAGGGCCAGCAGGGTGTCGGCGGTGGCATACCGAAGGGCCCAGTGGCGGGCCCGCGGCACCTCCTGCCACTGGCGCGTGTGCACCAGGGCGGACTGCAGGTAGAGGTTGTGGGGCATCACCGTCGCCCCGAGGATTCCTGCGGCCAGATAGAGCTGCTCTCCTTCTCTCAAGGACCCGAGTTGCGGCACGAACCCTGCCGCCACTCCGCTCCAGTCCGGCGGCAGCAGCACCAGTTCGATGACGAAACAGCCCCCCACCAGGGCCACGAGGCTGATGATCAGGGCCTCAAGGCGTCGGATGCCGAGACCCTGCAGCGCAAGCAGCAGCAGGGTGTCGAAGGCCGTCAATGCCACCCCCCAGGGCAAGGGCAGACCGAACAACAGCCGCAGGGCGATGGCGCTGCCCATCAGTTCGGCCAGATCGCAGGCCACGATCGCCACCTCCGCCAGCAGCCAAAGGGGCAGCCGCCACCGACCCGGCAGCAGCCGGCGACAGGCCTGGGCCAGATCGAGCCCGGTCGCCACCCCCAAGCGGCAGCAGAGCGACTGCAGCACCATCGCCATCAGGCTGGAGAGGGCCACCACCCAGAGCAGCTGATAGCCGAACCTGGATCCGGCGGCCAGGTCAGTGGCCCAGTTGCCCGGGTCCATGTAGCCCACGGCCACCAGGTAGGCCGGCCCCACCACCCGCAGGAACCGTTGCCAGCTGCGGGTTTCTGCGGTGATCAGCACCGGCGCTGGCCCGGAGGCAGGGGGCACGGGGGGGCGGTTGCGCATGGCTCAGTCTGGGGGATTGCCGTTGGCCGGGTCTGGCGCCGGCTGGTGAGGGTCCTCTGACCGACGTGGTGCTGGTGTGCCACGCGACCTGGACAGGTTGCGTGCAGGCACCACACTGGGTAAGCAAATGCACGATTCACTGCTTGTCAGACGTCAGCGGCACCCTCTTGGTTCCCACCCCCGACACGACTCCCGACCCTTCGGCTCCCACCGTGGTGGTGGTGATCGATGAAGGGGAAGACCCGTGTGCCTCCAGCCAACGCCGCCGCTACCTGGCTTCCCTGCGGGCTGGCGAAGGCACCAGCGCCGGCTGATTCAGCCGCCGGCGAGGCCTAGCAGCCTCGATCCCTGATAGAAAACGAAACTGGCCAACCAGGCCAGGCCCAGGGACCATCCCACTGAAAGGGCCGTGAAGCGGTTGCTGCGCGATTCCTGCCGCAAGACCGCCACTGTGGAGAGGCACGGTGTGTAGAGCAGGGTGAACAGCATGAAGCTGTAGGCCTGCGTCCAATGCAGTTTCTGTGCCAGCAGGGCACCGAGCAGGTTCGGATCGGCCTGGTTGTAGATCACCGCCAGCCCCCCCAGCACCACCTCCTTGGCCAGGAAGCCGAACACCAGCGCCACACTCAACTGGGGATCCAGGCCGATGGGAGCCAGCACAGGTTGCAGCAGTCGACCGATGTGACCGGACAGGGAGGCCGCCGAAGCGGGTTCGACCCCCATCGGCAGGTTGTTGAGCCACCACACACCCACCACACCGATAACGATGAAGCGCCGCGCAAAGATCCAGAAGTGACGGACTTCGGCCCAGGCGCGGCCGAACACCTGGCGCAACGTCGGAAAGCGGTAGGGAGGCAGTTCCAGCAGCAGCGGCTCGTGGCCGGCGTAACGATGGCGGAACAGCAGGGCCGTGAGCAACGCCGCAGCGAAGCTGATCACATAGAGGCTGAACACCACAAGTCCGGCGTTGCGCGGACTGAACAGCGCGCCAGCCATGAACAGAAACACGTTCAGGCGCGCCGAGCAGAGGGAAAAGGGGATGATCAGCATCGTCAACAGCCGCAAGCCCCGGCTGCGCATCACCCGCGTGCCCATGATCGCCGGCACATTGCAGCCGAATCCCATCAGCGACAGAACGAATGAGCGGCCATCCAGTCCCAGCCGTTCCATCAGGGCATCCATCAGAAATGCCGAGCGCGAGAGATACCCGCTGTCCTCCACCACCCCCATGGCCAGGAAGAACAGAAAGATCACCGGCAGGAACGCCGTCACGGTGCCGATGCCCTGGTAGAGGCCACCAACCAAGAAGTTTCGCCAGAAGTCGGGCAAGAAGCCCAGGGCCGGCCGCAGCACACCTGTGCCGAACCCGTCGAGGGCCGTCGTGAGCTGCTCCTGGATCGGTGCTCCGATGGCATACACCGCCTGGAACATCAGGGCCATGGCGAGAAAGAACAGCGGCAACCCCAGCCAGGGATGCAGCAGCACCCGATCCAGCCGGCGGCTGAGGCGGTCCTGCCATTCACCGGGCAGTTCCACCGTCTGTCGCAGCACCGATTCGAGCGCTGCCGGCAGGGCCCCGTCTTCCTCCGGCAGGCACTCCACCACCGACCGCGGGGGTGCAATGGGTGGCTGATCGGGCCCGGTGGCCTCCTGCATCGTCTGTCGAAGGGCGCCCAGCCCGCGGCGGTGCTTGGCGCTGATCGGCAGCACCGGCACCCCGAGCGTCCTGGCCAGGCGATCGCAGTCGACTTTCACGCCGAATCGTCCGGCTTCGTCGGCCATGTTCAAGGCCACCACCATCGGCACTCCGAGGGCCTTCACCTGCAGGGCCAGCCGCAGCTGCCGATCCACCTGGCTGGCATTCAGGACCACCACCAGCAGGTGCAGTGGGGTGGTTTCAAGAAACCGCCGCACCACGGCTTCATCTTCCGACAGCCCGCGCAGGTCGTAGAGACCGGGCAGATCCACCAGTTCGACGGGGCGACCATTCCAGGTGACGGTGGCCGCCATCAGATCGACCGTCAGGCCTGGCCAGTTGCCGATGTGGGCGTGGTGACCGCTGATGGCGCTGAAAAGGGTCGACTTGCCGGTGTTGGGCATGCCGAGAAAGGCCACGCGGGCCGAGGCCGTCGCCGTCAGGCCGTGTCCGTGGTGGGCCATTCAGGAGATGGGGGCGATGAGAATGCGATGGGCGTCATGGCGACGCAGCATCATTTCGGTCATGCCGACCCGCAGATGCAGCGGCCCACCCCAGCTGGCCTGTCGCAGCAGACGGATCGTCTGACCGGGCCGGATGCCGAGGGCACACAGTCGCTGCAGCAGCCTCGGCTCACCCTGCAGGGTGACCACGGTGGCCCGTTCACCGGGCCGCAGATCGGTGAGGCATTCCGGCGTGGTTTCGCCGATGGACGGTAGGGACTGGACCATGCGAGGGGGAAGCACCCCCATCTGTTGCGAATGACTCGCAAGATACACAGGATGGCGGCTCATTGCAAGCGATTCTCAATAGCGTCAGCAATTGCAAGCTCAGGTTCCGGTCCCGGCGATACTGGGACAGGTGGTTGTGGCCCCAGGCCACGACGTCAGTGAGGAAAGGCCGTGCCGCGCAGGTCCAGGGATCACCCCGGGATGCTCCACTCGGCCACTGTCCCGCAGCTGTGATGGTCCCCGGGCCTCAGTCAGAACACTCACCACCCACTCCTCCATCTGCGTCCGGCGAGGTACCGGTTCCGCTCCTATGAACTTCTCCCTCTCCCGCATCCGCCCGCTGCTGCCAGGCCTCCTCGTCTCCCTCCTCGCGCTGCTGGCATCGCCCCCGGCCATGGCCCACCACCTGATGGGCTACTTCCACCTGCAGCCCGGTCCCGTCAGTGGCTTTGTCAGCGGACTCATGCACCCCCTGCTAGGCCCCGACCATCTGCTGTTCCTGCTGGCCATCGGCGCTGCCAGCTTCGGACGGCGTCGGCCCCTGGGATGGGCCCTCGGGCTTCTGGCCACCGGTCTGCTCGGCAGTGCCCTGGGGCTGGTTGTGCCCGGTCTGCCGTTGACAGAAGTCTGGGTTGCCCTTTCGCTGGTGTTGCTCGGCCTTGTCATCGCCGGTCGCTGTTCGGCGCTGCTGCTTCTGCCCGCCATCGCTGTCCATGGCTATGCCCTCAGCGGGTCTGTCATCGGCTGGGAGCCCACACCCGTGAGCTGCTACCTGATCGGTCTGCTCATCAGCCAGGGGGTGTTGCTCATCGTTTCCCTTGGCCTGCTGCGCCGCTGGAGCGAGGCAGCGGGCTCCGGTCGGTCGGTGTTGCTCAGCGGTCTGCTCATCGGCAGTGGCCTGGCCTTTGCCTGGACAACCCTGGTGCCCTGAGCTGGCGGTGAGCCCGGGATGACCGTGACCAGTCACGGTCGACGGCCCACCAACTGGATTGTGGCACTCAGTCCCCTGTGGGCCAGTCCCTCATTGATCTCGCGGCAGCTTTCCTGCCAGTGCAGCAGCTCAAGTCCCCGCACATCTCCCAGCAGATCGGCGGGATCCACCAGCAGGTCCAACACCTGAGGTCCTCCGCTGTCGCGCCCGAGCTGCGACGGCGTGTAGGCCTCAAGGATCAGCAATCCCCCCGGTCTGCAGGCCGCCACCATCCGTGGCATCAGCCTCTCTCTCATCTTCCGCGGAATCTGCATCCAGATCGCCACCACAAGGTCGACGCTCTCCGGTTCCGGCTGATAGTGCGCCAAGTCACCGCAGATCGTCTCCACGTGCAGCCCTTCAGCCGCTGCCAGCTGTCTGGCGGTCGTCAGGGCATTGCTGCTCAGATCCTGCGCGATCACCCGATGACCCAGTCGGGCCAGGTGCAGGGCATTGCGTCCCTGGCCCTCCGCCAGGCACAGGGCTGTTCCCGGTGTGAGGCCAGCCACCTGCTCGCTCAGAAATGTGTTCGGCTCAGCCCCATAGATCAGCTCGGGCCCCTCAAACCGCGCTTGCCAGAACTCCAGCGGCGTCGAAACGGGTGACAAGGGGGACTGGGGCATGGCAAAGACGGCCTCCGTTGACGCGGACGCCGGTCACCCTCGCACCGGGCGGGATGGACGCCATTCCCTGTGCGTCCTGATACATCACCCTCCGTACTGGGCCTTCATGTCCTGTCCCCTGGTCGGTTCCCTTGACTTCCGCGTCTGCACCCCCTTCCCAGACCCTCGTGGCCAACCTGATCGCCCTGCTCCAGCAGGGCACCGCCCCCTGGCGCAGACCCTGGGGTGAGGGCCAGTCCCAGCATGTCAACCTCTTCACTGGTCGCCCCTACCGCGGCGGTAATCCTCTGCTGCTCACCCTTGGCCAGGTCCAACGGGCGGCATCAGAACCCTATTGGTGTGGCTATGTCGAAGCGCGACGCCACGGGTTGATGCCTCGGCGCGGCAGCAAGGCGGTCATCATTCTCAAACCCATCGTTCTCAACGATCAGAACGACAGCGCCGAAACCCCCAGTGACAGTCCTCGGAAGCGGGCAATCTTTCGCACCATCCCCGTGTTTAACGTTGCCGATCTGGTTGGCAATGCATTGCCATCCCTCCTGGAACAACGACGGTCAGCTGATGCACCCATAAGATCTTCCACTCCCCAGCGTCTCGAGAGGGCTGAACAGATCCTCAACGGCTGGCCCGTTGGCTGCCACCATGGCGGATCTCAGGCGGCCTATGACGTTGCCGCTGATTGCATTCTGCTGCCCCACCGCGATCAATTCAGCTCTACCGCCGGTTATTACGCCACCTGGGCCCACGAAGCTGTCCATTCGACCGGTCATTGCAGCCGGCTCAACCGAGACATGACCGGCTGTTTCGGGTCTGATCTTTATGCTCGTGAGGAACTTATCGCTGAACTCGGTGCTGTCCTGATCGGCACAAGATTGGAAATCGGCTGCGATCTCAGCAATCATGCGGCTTATCTTGACCACTGGATTCGTCTACTGCAGGAAAAGCCTGGAATCCTCATTCCAGTTCTGCAGCAGGCCCGGCAATCGGCAGATCTGATCGTTCCAGATCATGACATTGACGAATTGGGAGGCCAAGCGCAGAGCACCGGTGATGGCCGGCGAACAATTCGCCATGAACCACAGGCGGTGCTGACCTCCAATCCGATCACGGACTGATCTTCATTGGCCTGCTGTTGTTCAAGCCATTGGACTGCCTCGGCCCACGCCTCGTCGTGGCTGCTGTAGGTCCCATCAAGGTGACCATGGGGCTCGCAGCCGGCATTAATGAGCCTGTACTCGCGGGTGAAGGCAGGGTGGACCATGGCCCTGATCAAGTGGAGTGTCACTATGGCAACTGCCCCTCTCTCTGTCTGTCTCAATCGCGACTTGCTGCGCGCATGGCTCATTTCGCTGGCTGCGCAGTCTGAGCCATAAAAAAGGCCACCCCGTTCACGGGGTGGCCATCATCGGAACAAACAGAATGTT
>CAZWFG010000116.1:0-6994 GCA_964632245.1 uncultured Synechococcus sp.
GATAGAGTTACCCCTATACAGCATTTCCAGTGCTGCGCCTTCGACCACTCGGCCACCTCTCCAGGCACGGATTGACCGCGCAGGTGGCAACCTAGCAGCACAGCCCGCCTGCGTCGCCGTGGCCCCACTGCATCGCGTCACCATCCACGACCGTCAGCGGGGGGTGAGCCACAGTGCCGACCTGCCCGAAGGGACGCTGGTGCTCCAGGGCCTTGAGGCCCTGGGCCAGGCCCTGCCCTTCAGCTGTCGCAACGGCTGCTGCACCGCCTGTGCGGTGCGGGTCCTGAGCGGCACGGTCGAGCAGCGCGAAGCCCTGGGGCTGTCGCACAGCCTGCGTCAGCAGGGGTACGCGCTGCTCTGCGTCGCCCGGGTGGAAGGGCCACTGGAGGCCGAGACCCAGGACGAAGATGAGGTGTACATGCTGCAGTTCGGACAATCCTTCGCCCGCGGACGGCTGCGTCCAGGCCTGCCCCTCGACGAGGACTGACGGCCACGCTCCCCGAAAGACAACCTCCGTCCTGGCCGGCCACGGTCCCCGTCGACCCTCCCGCATCCCCACCTCTCGCCCCCCTGCGCCCGAACCCCATGGCGGTCAGTTCCCTTCCCCCTGATGACGCCGCTCTGCTGGCCGTGGCCTCCCGGGCCGCCAGGGCAGGCGGTGCCGTGCTGCGCCAGCACTGGGGCCGGCTGCGCAACATCCGCTCCAAGGGCCGCCCAGGCGACCTGGTCACCGAGGCCGACCTGGCCGCCGAAGCGGCGGTGCTGGCTGAGCTGCGGGCATCCACCCCGACCGTTGGCATCCTCGCCGAGGAGGGGGGGCGCCAGGGGCCCTCCGATGGGGATCTGCAGTGGTGCGTCGATCCCCTCGACGGAACCACCAACTATGCCCATGGCTACCCCTTCTTCGGCTGCTCGGTGGGCTTGCTGAGGAACGGTGTTCCGGTGCTCGGTGCCATCGATGCCCCCGCCCTCCATGAGCACTACGCCGGCGGGCCAGGCCTCGGGGTGCGTTGCAACGATGACGATCTGCACGTCTCCGACTGCCGCAGCCTGGCGGATTCACTGCTGGTGACTGGGTTTGCCTACGACCGCTGCGAGCGGGAGGACAACAACTACGCCGAGTTCTGCCACTTCACCCATTGCACCCGTGGTGTGCGCCGTGCCGGGGCGGCCTCCCTGGACCTGGCCTTCGTGGCGGCCGGTCGCGTGGACGGCTACTGGGAACGGGGGCTGCAGCCCTGGGATCTGGCGGCGGGGGTGGCGCTGGTGCTGGCGGCCGGCGGGGAGGTGTGCGCCTACGACGGCGGACCCCTCGATCTCCTTGACGGTCGCGTCGTCGCGGTCACCCCGGCCCTGCGCCAGCCGCTGCTGGCCGGCCTGGCCCAGTGCCGGCCCCTGCCACCGGCCACTTACCTGCCCGTCGCTCCATAGGATTCGCCCTGCCCGTCGACTGCGCCGGTTCATGGCTCTGCAACCTGCTGCCGGTGCCCGTGACCTGCTGCCACGGGATGTCGAGGCGAACCGCTGGATCGCCGACAGCCTCGCTGAGGTCTATCGCCGCTGGGGGTATGCCGAAGTCATGCCCCCCAGCATCGAACGTCTCGACACCCTCGAAGCGGGGGGGGCCATTGACGGTGGCGAGGTGCTGCGGGTGGTGGCCGACGAGCCCCTGGGGCTCCGTCCCGAGCTGACGGCGTCCATCGCCCGGGCCGCCGGCAGCCGCCTGGCCGCCCAGCCGCGGCCCCTGCGCCTCCATTACCGCGGATCACGGTTTCTGGCCGAACGCCGGGACGGGGAGCCCCCGCGCATCCGGGAGGATCTGCAGAGCGGCGTCGAGCTGATGGGGGCCCCCTCCCTGGCCGGCGATGCCGAACTTGTGCGGCTGCTGCTGGATGCCGCCGGCCATCTGCCCCTCAGCGCCGCCCAGGCCCCCACCTTGCTCATCGGCCATCAGGGATTGCTTCAGCCCCTTCTGGCGCCCCTTGAGCCGGCCCTGCAGCGGGCGGTCCGGGGGGCGCTCGCCCGTTTCGATCGCCTTGATCTGGCCGCCCTGGGCCTGGATGAATCCCTGCTGCGCCGCCTCGACGGCCTGCTGCAGCTGCGGGGTGAGCCTCTGACGGTGCTCCAGCACCTCAGCCGTGAGGTGGAGGGGCCCGTGAGTGCTGATCTGCATCGTTTGGTGACCTCGGTGCAGGATCAGGCCTCGGGCCTCAACATCAGGCTGCAGCTCGATCCCACCTTCCAGCCCCCCTTTGCCCTCTATGACGGTCTCGTGCTGGAGCTGGCCTGCCAGGGCGTCCATGCGCCGGTGGTCATTGCCACGGGGGGGCGGTACGACCGGCTGGTGCGCCGCTTCGCTCCCGCCGACGCCGGTGCCACGGGGGTCGGCTTCTGTTTCGCCATCGAAGAGGTGCGGCAGCTGCTGGGCGAGGCCGGCCGTCGCCCGGGGGATGGCCGCCATGGCACCCCCACCACGCTGGTGGCCTTCGGGCCGGTGGAGGGCCTGGAGGCCGCCCTCGACCGGCTGCAGCAATTGCACCGTGAGGGAGTGAGGGCTGAACTCTGGCCGCTGCCCTGCGAGGGCGACGCCGCGGCGGCCTCCATCGCCCGGGAGCGGGGGCTCGACCGCTGCGAGTGGCTCGGACCGGTGGTGAACAGGCCTGCCTAGGATCCAGCCTTCAAGCTGCAGATCCATGGCCCACACCATCGTCACCAACGTGTGCGAGGGCATCGCTGATTGCGTGGACGCCTGTCCTGTGGCCTGCATCCACCCCGGTCGTGGGGCCAACAGCAAGGGCACCGGTTTCTTCTGGATCGACTTTGACACCTGCATCGACTGCGGCATCTGTCTGCAGGTCTGCCCCGTCGAGGGGGCGATCGTGCCGGAGGAACGGGCCGAGTTGCAGCGTCGCTCCTGACAGCGGATGTCAGGGCGGTGGGTGGTTCGGTCATCGCCCCCCGCAGGCCGTTGAGCACGGGGCCTTTGACTGCCTAGGGTCCGGAACAGTTCCCCTCCCGAGCCATGCCGGTGCTGGACGAAGGCCAGATTCAGATCCATACCGAGAACATCTTCCCGATCATCAAAAAAGCCGTTTACAGCGGCCATGAGGTGTTTCTGCGTGAGCTGGTGAGCAATGGCGTTGACGCCATCAGCAAACGCCGCATGGCTGCCATGGCGGGGGATTGCAGTGAAGGGCCTGAAGGTCGGATCAGCATCCGCATCGACCGTGAGGCCGGCACCCTCACCATCAGCGACAACGGCATCGGCATGACCGCCGACGAAGTCAAGCGCTACATCAATCAGGTGGCCTTTTCCAGTGCCGAAGAGTTTCTGGAAAAGTACAAGAGCGAAGACGACGCGATCATTGGTCACTTCGGCCTTGGTTTTTACTCCAGTTTCATGGTTGCGCGCCAGGTGGAACTGGTGACGCTCAGTGCCCGGGAGGGGGCAGAAGCGGTGCGTTGGACCTGTGACGGATCACCCCGCTTCACCCTCGAGGCTGCTGAGCGGGAGGCCGCGGGCACCGATGTCATCCTGCATCTCCTCGACGATGAAAAGGAATACATCGAACCGTCAAGAATCCGAACACTCATCACCACATATTGTGATTTTCTGCCCGTTGAGGTTCAGCTTGAGGGTGAAACCGTCAACCGGCGCCAGGCCCCCTGGCGGCGCAGCCCCCGGGAACTCACGGATGAAGATTACGTCGAGCTATACCGATATCTGTATCCGTTTCAGGGGGATCCGCTGCTGTGGGTTCATCTCAACACCGATTACCCGTACACCCTCCAGGGGATCCTGTATTTCCCCAAACTTTCTGGCCGGGGTGACTGGGAAAAGGGGGAGATCAGGCTCTACTGCAATCAGGTTTTTGTCAGTGATTCGATCAAGGAGGTCGTTCCCCGGTACCTGCTCCCCCTGCGGGGGGTGCTCGACTCCCCGGACATTCCCCTCAATGTGAGCCGCTCTGCTCTGCAGACCGACCGCCGGGTGCGCTCGATCGGCGGGTTCGTGGCCAAGAAGGTCGCCGACCGCCTGCGCGAACTGCAGCGGGAAGAACCTGGACGCTATGCCGAGATCTGGGAATCCCTGGCGCCATTCATCAAGATCGGTGCCCTTGAGGATGAGAAGTTCGCGGATCAGGTGGCCGAGCTGGTGCTCTTCGGCACCACGGCGGCCGCCGGAGAGGGCGACCACCCCGACCCCATCGCCAGCGGCGAGCGCCGCTTCACGACGCTGGCCGGATACCGCTCTCGCCTGCCGGCCGACCAGGACAAACGCGTGCTGTACTGCACCGATGAGGCCGGCCAGGCGGGCGCCCTTGCCCTGTGGCGCGGCCAGGGGGCCGAGGTGCTGCTGGCCGACAGCCTCATCGACACCCAGTTCATCCCGTGGCTTGAGGCCCGCCATCAGGAGCTGCGCTTCCAGCGGGTGGACAGCGAGCTCGACAGCTCCCTGCAGGAGAGCGACAGCGCCCTCAGCGATGCCGAGGGGAAGGACGCCACCGAGAAGCTGCGCGATCTGTTCCGCACCGCCCTCGGCGATGACCGCGTCACCGTCCAGGTGCAGGCCCTCAAGGGGGAGGAGGCGCCTGCGGCGCTGATCCTGCTGCCCGAACAGATGCGCCGCCTCAATGACATGGGGGCCCTGATGGATCAGCGCTTGCCGGGTCTGCCCGACCACCATGTGCTGCTGGTGAACCGTCGCCATCCCCTGGTGGAGGGGCTGCTGCGTCTGCAGGCGGGGGCGGTGATCACCGGCGGTGGCCGCTCACCGAGCCAGGAGCTGGCCGAAGACCTGGGGCGCCACCTGTACGACACCGCCCGACTGGCGGTGGGCGGCCTGGCGGCCGATCAGCTGGCCGGATTCCAGCAGCGCAGCTGCGATCTGATGGGACGGCTTATGGAGCGAGGCCTCTGAGGCCTTTTGCTAGATTGTTGAATCAAAGTGTTTGTGCCCATCAGGGCGACCGTCATGTCACGCGTCTGCGAACTCACCGGCCAGCGCGCCAACAACGGCATGGCGGTCAGCCATTCCCACGTGCGCACCCACAAGCTTCAGCAGGTGAACCTGCAGGATCGGCGTCTGTGGTGGGCCGAGGGGAATCGCTGGGTGCGGCTGCGGCTGTCGACCCGGGCCCTGCGCACCGTTCAGAAGAAGGGCCTCGGGGTGTTCGCCCGCGAGCAGGGGATTGACCTGTCCCGCCGCTGACCATGCGGCGTTCCGAACTGCTGGGCTGGCTGGGGCGAGGCCTGATTGCCTTGCCGTTGCTTGGGTCCTCGGCAGTCTGGCCGCGGCCTGCCCAGGCGCTCGGCGGCACCCTTCCGGAACTTGATGAGCCAGCGCCGGCCTTCAGTCTTCAGGCGGCAGGGGCTGATGGACCAGCAGGGGCCCCCCTGGATCTGGAAAGCTTTTCCGGCCATTGGCTCGTGCTGTACTTCTATCCACGGGATTTCACCAGCGGCTGCACATTGGAGGCCCGTGGGTTCCAGCGTGATCTGCCTGCCTTTGCCCGCCAGGACGCCGCCGTTGTCGGCGTCAGCGCTGATGGGCTGGAGGAGCATGCCTCGTTCTGCAGCAGTGAAGGGCTGGCCTATCCCCTGCTTTCCGATCCCGGTGGGGTGGTCAGTCGCCGCTACGGCTCCTGGATTCCGCCCTTCAGCCAGCGTCACACGTTTCTGATCGACCCCAGCGGTGTGTTGCGGGCCCGCTGGGTTGCGGTGCGGCCGGCGGGCCACAGCCGCGAGGTGCTGGAGACCCTCACGGAGCTGCAACAGGGCTGAACCACTGCTGGAGCAGCTGGCGGTGCACCGCGGCCTGGCTCTGCAACGCGGTGACGGTGTCGGCTGGTCCCGGATTGTCGAGCAGGGGGCGCCAGCTCTGCAGCAGGGCCTCCATGGCATGGGGGCGTTTCAGGTCGGTGCAGGGGCAATCGGCGGCGGTGGCGGCCGCGGTGACCTTGGGGTCGTAGGCCAGGGCGGCCGCCGGTACGCCGCAGCGGATCGCCAGGATCAGCGCATGCAGACGCATGGCCAGCACCAGCCCCGCCCCCGCCAGCTGCTCCAGGGCGTCGGCAACCGTGGGGCAGGCCACCTGCCGCCAGGGGCTGTCCAGCTGCCGGGGCAAGGCCCGGTCCTGGTCACCGTGAAACGGCAACCACAGCACCTCCCGCCCACCCTCGTGCGCCAGCTGCTCCACCGCCGCCAGCAGCGTCTGCCATCCCTCCGGATCCAGCAGTGGCGTGGGTCGCCAGGCCAGCACAATCGGCCCTCCACTGCCGTGCCAGGCCGGGGACGCACCGGTCCAGACAGGGTCGGCTCCCATCGCATCGCCGGGGGGGCGACCCAGCTGACGGGCCAGGGTCGCCGAGGCGGGATCGCGCCAGGCTGCAGCGCTGACCAGCGGCAGCAGCCGGGCCACCAACCAACGGCTGCGGCGATGGTTCAGGGGGCCCAGCCCCTGGCCCCAGAACAGCACCGGCGTTCCCTGCAGCCGTGCCTGCACGATCAGCAGGGCGTAATACAGCAGGCTGCGCACACTCGTGCTGTCCTGCAACAGGCTGCCGCCGCCGAACACCAGGGCATCGGCCCGGGAGAGGGCCTGGCGCACCCGGGCCAGGGAGCGGCGGGGCACGGTGGCCACCGGGGCCATGGCTGCCACGGCGTCGGCATCGGCGGCGGTGATCACCGCCCCCGCCCGGGCGGGCTCGGGCAGCTGCTCCAGCAGCGTGGCCAGCAGCGCGTCATCCCCCAGGTTGTGTTCGCCGTAGTAGCCCACGATCAGGGGCCGTCGCCGCCCCCTTGACGCCCTGGTCACCGGTGCCCGGCAGCAAGCCCACACGATGCCACCCCGTGGTTCCCTGACGGTCAGGGACCGCTTTGATCACAGTGGAGTCGACCAAGGGTGATCACAGTGGAGTCGACCATGGAGGTGCCATGGAATCCGTGACCGAGGCCTCCCCCTCCGGGGTGCCTCCCACCTGCGGCAGCCACG
>CAZWFG010000117.1:0-6915 GCA_964632245.1 uncultured Synechococcus sp.
TCAACTTCAACCAGTCGATCCTGGATGCCCAGGGTCGGGTGCTGCCCACCTGGGCCGACATCCTCAACCGTGCCGGCCTGGGGATGGAGGTGATGCACGAGCGCAACGCCCACAACTTCCCCCTCGACCTGGCGACGGTCTCGTCCACCCCGGTGGCCCTGACGGCCCCCAGCATCGGTTGATCCGACGCCCAGAACGAAAGAACCCCGGTCTTTGCAGACCGGGGTCATCGATCCCCGCCCGAGAGGGCGGGGTTTTTCATGGATGGCAGACCGCCCCCGGTGAACGGCACACCATGGGCGATGAGCGGGCGGTCAGCCGCCGGGTTTCAGCCCACCAGCTTTGGTTCGATCGTCTCGAGATAACGCTGCTCACACTCCCGCACGATGCGCACGGCCTCGTCGTTGTTGAGAAAGCCATTGACGCGGCAGGTGCCGGGCTTCTTCAGATCCTTGTAGTGCTCCCAGTAGTACTGGGTTTCCTTGCGCCACTGCTCTCCCAGTTGCTCAAAGCTGGTGATGTGGTCCTGGCGCTTGTCATCGGCAAGCACGGCGATGACCTTGTCATCGACCTCACCGCCATCATCGAACGTCATGATGCCGATGATGCGTGCCTCGACCACCGAGCCGGGCACCAGCGGTTCGGTCACGTTCACGATCTCGACGTCCAGGGGATCACCGTCCTCGTCCCAGGTGCGGGGAATGCAGCCGTAGGCGAACGGGTAGGCCAGGGAGCTGTAGCCCACCCGGTCAAGTTTGAGGTGGCCCGTTTCGGTGATCAACTCGTACTTGTTGATCGTCATCGAGTTGAGCTCGACGATCACGTTCAGGCGCAGGGCGTCGGCGTCCGCAAAGGCCGGCAGCACATGCAGCAGATTCGGCATCGTGCGGCTGGGGGGCTGGTCGATGTTGGCCATCGGTGGCGGGACAGGCGCGCGGATCCTACCGATGGCCGGTGGCGCGTCCGGCAGCCAGCAGCGTGTCGCCCGTGCGTCGGTACAGGGCCGCCGCTTCGGCGGGGCTGCTGCCGATGCAGGTGAACCCCAGTTTTCCGTATTCCGACAGGCACCCCAGCAGATGGAAGACGCTGCCCCGCTCCTGCAAGGCGTCGTAATGCAGCTCAGCACCCACCACGGTGTCGACCAGGTCCAGGGGCAGCAGGCCGCGCAGGGCCGGGTCGCTGAAGGTGTCGGTGGCCTCGTAGCAGAGCTCGTTGCCCCGCGGTGAGAGGAAGCGTCCGCTCTCCCAGTCGAGGTTCCCCTGGCTGAGAAAGCGCAGGGCCATCTGGGGGTGGGTCGTGCCTCCCTTGCGCAGGTTCACCTCAATGGCGTGCAGCTCCCAGTGCTCGCCGCGGCGCCGGGCCACGGTGTCGAGGGCAAAGCGTTCGAGGGCCCCCAGGCGGGCCAGTTCCTGACCCAGCCGCAGCCCCCACTGCTGCAGCTGCAGCCGATAGTCGGCCCGGGCTGGACACTGGCAGCCCTGGTAGGTCTGGCCGTCGATGCCCCCCAGCACCTGTTCATGGGTGGAGACGATCTCCACCCGGCCATCGGCATGGATCATCCCCTGGACGCTCGGTGAACAGACCTCGTCGGCCCTCGCCAGCCATTCCTCCACCAGGGCCCCCTGGCGTGGCAGCAGCTCCTCCTTCCAGTCGGCGGCCGGCATCGGCAGGACCTCGAGGGCCTGCCGCAGGCGCCGGCGTCGACCCGGCCCATCCAGGCCCTCCAGTTCGAGGGGCGCCAGGGCCAGGCGGGCATTGCCTTCCCCGCTGAAGCCTTCGTTGAGCTTGACCACCACCTCCGTCAGACCGCCGCATGCTTCCCAGAGTTCAGCCGTTGCCTCGGCCAGACCGTCGATGTCGTGGTGCAGGGCGGTGCCCCGTGGATGGGGCAGGTCGCAGCGCTGGAACAGTTCACGGCTGCCGGCCTTGCTGCCCCAGTGGGCCAGGGCTGGATCACTGCCCAGCAACGGCAGTTGCAGCCGTTCCGACAGCTGCCGTTCGAGGGGCCCCACCAGAAAACAGGTCATCAGGCTGCGCCCCGGCCGCAGCTCGGCGCGGATGCGCTGCAGCAGCCGGGGCCGCTCGAGCAGTTTTGCCGTGAGGGGTCGCAGGGAGGCGTCGTCTGTGTCGAACAGGCGCAACCGCTGCCGCGCATGGGAGGTGGGCACCCCGGGGAGCAGTTCGAGCACCATGTCGACGACCAGCTCGGGCAGCAGCTTGCTGGTGACGTACACCACCCGATTGCCGGGTTGGCGCAGGCGCACCAGCTCGAACAGCTGCCGTTCTTCGTAGTGGTGGGCGCCGGGCACCAGGGCCAGCTCCCGCGGCTCGAAACTCAGCGAAGGCAGCACCAGCAGATCGCTGCCCTCGGCATCGTGCAGCAGCAGATCAGGCAGCTGGGCCTGAAGTTCGCGGAACCCGAGCTCCTCCAACCGCCCTCTGCCCCCGTGTCTGCCGGCATGGCCCACGGTAGAAACGGTCCAGCCCGCTGCCCACCGGTGCCCGTCGAATCTCGTTCCCGCGCCTGGCCCTGGTGGCCCCTGCTGCCGATCTTTCCCTACGGCCGCCGCCGCACGCTGCTGCGGACCCTGGTGGCCGGTGAGGTCTGGAGTCTGGAGCAGCTGCAGGGGGTGTTTTCGGTGGCGGTGCCGATCCGCATGACGGTGCTGCGGTTGCCCCAGGGGCTGCTGCTGTATGCCCCCGTGGCGCCCACTGCGGAATGTCTGGCGTTGCTGCGGGGCCTGGAGGCCGACCATGGTCCGGTCGTGACGATCGTGCACCCCACGAGCTCAGGGCTGGAGCACAAGCTGCCGGTGCCGGCCATGGCCCGGGCGTTCCCTGCGGCGGCGGTCTGGGTGACGCCCGGCCAGTGGAGCTTTCCGCTGTCCCTGCCGCTGCCCTGGCTGGGTTTCCCCGCCCGCCGCACCCGCGTGCTGTTCGAGCAGGGGCTGCCCCATGGCGATGTGCTCGCGTGGCAGGCGCTGGGGCCTGTGCCCCTGGGACCGGGGCCGTTCTTCGAGGCGACGGTGCTGCATCGGCCCAGCGGCACGCTGGTGCTCACCGATGCCCTGGTGTCCGTGTCGGACCGGCGACCGGAGCTGCTGGATCTGGAGCCGCGGCCGTTGCTCTATCACGCCCGCGACAATGGTGCCGAGCCGTTCCATGACGACGAGCATCGCCGTCGGCGGGGCTGGCGTCGGCTGGTGCTGTTCGCCAACTTCTTTCAGCCCGCCTGCCTCGAGACGGTGGGGGCCTGGTACCCCTTCCGCTGGCGACCGGACTGGGAGCAGCACTTCGAGCGGTTCAGCGGAGGCGGCGCCCTGCAGGTGCCGCCGATCCTCGAGGAGCTGGTGTTTCCGCGTCATCGGGAGCGGATGGGGGCCTGGTTGCGGCAAGTGGCCGGCCTGGAGGTGCAACGGGTGGTCCCGGCCCATTTCGACGCCCCGGTGGCGGCGACGGCCCACGATCTGGCCAGGCTGGCTGCCGCCTGGGAGACGGGACCGCGGGATCGCGATGACTCCGTCGGCGAGGGTGCCGACCGGGCACTCCTGCGGGGCTTCAATGCCAGGCTCGAACGCCTGGGGGTTGTGCCGTCGTCCGGAGGGGCTGAGGGCGCCGCGTGTCAGTCCTCGTCGGTGATGGTGCCGAACACCGAGCGCTCCAGCTCCATCCGTTGTTCCATCTGGCGCAGGAAGTAGCCGGTCATCATCGCCGAGGCCAGCAGTCCGGCGAGGTTGTCGCGGCTGGTCTGCACCTTCACCTCGAACTGTTCGCCGGGGAGCATCCCCAGCAGGCCCTGCACGTTGTGGCGAATGATCTCCTGGACGTCGGAACCGGCGGAGCGGGCCACCCGCTGCAGCACATCCGGGCTCTGGTCCTGCAGGTAACGGATGAGTCCGTTGCCCGAGATGGCATCGGATTCCGTTGTCAGAAACTCGGGATTGAACATTCCGTCCCAGGCCAGGGCCAAGGCTCAACTTAACAGCATCGGATCAGGGTCAGGGGCGCGGCAGGGGCCCGAAGCGCCCGAGGGGCCAGTAACGCCAGACCGCCACGCCGATCAGCCGCTCCTCGGGAAGGGGACCCCAGAGGTGCGAATCCAGGCTGGCGTTGCGGTTGTCCCCCAGCACCAGCAGATCGTGGGGGGGCACGGTGACGTCGGGGAGCCCGTAGGTCATCGGTTCGGCAATGAAGGCTTCGGGCACGGCGGCACCGTTGCGCTGCAACTGGCCGTCTGCCACGGCGATGTGGTCCCCCGGCAGACCGACCACCCGCTTGATCAGGGCGGCGTCACTGTCGTAGCCGCCGGCCATGAGGCGCGGCGGCGGCCGGAACACCACGATCGCTCCCCGTTCGGGGGCTCGCCCGAGGCGGTGGCCGAGCTTCCACACCAGCACCCGGTCGCGGGGCAGCAGGGTGGGCAGCATCGATTCGGAGGGGATCCAGCGGGGTTCGATCACGCCCCAGCGCAGCACCAGGGCCAGCAGCAGCACCAGCACGAGGCTGCGCAGCTGTTCCTTCATGGCCGGGTCGGGCGGGTCGCACAATCGTGGCTCATGGCAGCGGGTCCAGTGGCTGAGCAGGCGCTCTTGAATCGGCGGGCGGCCGGGGCCCTGCTGGCGGCCTTCCACGGCCTCGGGCTGCGGCGGCTGGTGCTCTGCCCTGGCAGCCGTTCCGGCCCCCTGGCCCTGGCCGCCGCCGCCCTCGAACCCCATGGGCTGCAGTTGTTCACCGCCATCGACGAGCGATCGGCGGCGTTCTTTGCGCTGGGGCTGGCCCGGGCCGATGGCCTGCCTGCGGCGGTGGTCACCACCAGCGGCACTGCCGTGGCCGAACTGCTGCCGGCGGCCGTCGAGGCCGATCGCAGTGCCCTGCCGCTGCTGCTGCTGAGTGCCGACCGGCCCGAACGGCTCAAGAACTGCGGTGCCAACCAGACGGTGAACCAGGAGGCCTTTCTGCTTCCCGTCTGCCGGTTGCTGCTGCAGGGGCCGATGGCGGGGCTGCACGGGGCCGATGACGAGCGGCTGGCGACCATGGCCCGCACCGCCTGGCGCCACTGCCTGGGGGTGCCGGCGGGCCCGGTGCACGTGAACCTGCCTTTTGAGGAACCGCTGCACGCGGAGATGGCGAGCCTGCCTGCGCCAGTCGCCCCTGCGGTCGATGGCGAGGGCGCCGGTCCCGCCGCGCCGGGGCCGACCTCGGCGGGGCTGGATCCTGACCAGCCCGGCGTGATCATTGCCGGCCCCTGGCGCCGGGGGCCGGCCGCCGCCTTCGCCGGGGCCCTGCGGCGCCTCTGCCGCCGCACGGGCTGGCCGGTGCTGGCCGACCCGGCCTCGGGGCTGCGGGGGCTGCCCCTGCCGGTGGTGGCGGGTTATGACGTGCTGCTGGCGGACCCGTCGCTGGTGCCGACGGTGGGCCAGGTGCTGCGGCTGGG
Organism: uncultured Synechococcus sp.; assembly: GCA_964632245.1. GTDB lineage: Bacteria > Cyanobacteriota > Cyanobacteriia > PCC-6307 > Cyanobiaceae > CAIQIA01. The sequence goes on from CAZWFG010000117.1 coordinate 5,435, forward strand.
GCCGTTGCCCGCCAGCCGGCGGCTGCAGGACTGGCTGGCTGGGCTGAGCGCCCACCAGTTGCTGGTGACCGAGGGCGACCCGCGCCCGCTCGATCCGGTGAATGGCGGTGTCCCCCAGCTGGGTTGCGGCCTGGAGGCCTGGCAGGCGACCCTGCCGCCTGGAACACCGTCGGAGGCCGCCGCCGGTCTGGCGCGGCAGTGGCAGCAGGCGGAGGAGCGTCTGCAGGCTTCGCTGGATCGTGGCCTGCTGGCCGATGGCCCCCTGGGTGAACCGGCCCTGGCCCGCTGGCTGCAGCAGCAGCTGCCGGCCGGGTTGCCGGTGATGCTGGCCAACAGCAGTCCGGTGCGCGACTGGGAGAGCTGGGCCGGCTGCCCCCAGCGGCAGCGGCCGGTGGTGAGCTTCCGGGGGGCTTCGGGCATTGATGGCACCCTTTCCCTGGCAGCGGGCCTGGCGGCCGCCTGGGGCACGGTGCTGCTGGTGACCGGCGACCTGGCGCTGCTGCATGACAGCAATGGCTGGTTGTGGCGGCAGGAGCTGATCCGGCGGGCACCGGCGGCCCGGCTGCGGGTGCTGCTGATCGACAACGGCGGCGGCGGCCTGTTCGAACAGCTGCCGATTCCGCGCCAGGGTCTGGATTTCGAACGGCTGTTCGCGATGCCGCAGGCGGTGGACCACGAAGCGCTGGCGGCGGCCCACGGGGTGCCGGCCCGCCGGGGGGCGGAGCGGTTGCACGAGCTGGCGGCCGACCTCGCGTGGCTGCTGGCCGACAACGACGACGAACCCATGCGATTGCTGCGACTGACCACCGAGCGCGCCGCCGATGCCCGCCTGCGCAGCCGTCTGCAGCGGCCGCCGGCGGGACCCGCAGGATGGTGGCAGCCCCCTGAGGCCCTCCGCTGATGCCGCTGTCGTCGTCCCGCCGGGTGCTGCCCGGTGATCCCCTGCTGAGCTGGATTCCCTGGGGCAGCTACGAGGACGTGCTGCTGGACCGGGCGGAGGGCGAGGGCATCGCCCGCATCGCCATCAACCGCCCCGAAAAGCGCAATGCCTTCAGGCCGCGCACCGTGCGCGAACTGTGCGATGCCTTCCACCGGGTGCGCCATGACCCGGCCATCGGTGTGGTGCTGTTCACGGGCGTCGGCCCGGCGGCCGACGGCGGCTATGCCTTCTGCGCAGGCGGTGACCAGTCGGTGCGGGGGGATGGGGGCTACCTCGATGAGGACGGTCTGCCTTCGCTGAATGTGCTGGATCTGCAGCGGCAGATCCGCAGCCTGCCGAAGGTGGTGATCGCCCTGGTGGCCGGTTATGCCATCGGTGGTGGCCAGGTGCTGCATCTGCTCTGCGACCTCAGCCTGGCGGCCGACAACGCCCAGTTCGGCCAGACGGGGCCGCGGGTGGGCAGCTTCGACGGGGGCTTCGGCTGTGCCCATCTGGCCCGGCTGGTGGGACAGCGGCGGGCGCGGGAGATCTGGTTCCTCTG
>CAZWFG010000118.1:0-6899 GCA_964632245.1 uncultured Synechococcus sp.
GCCACGAAGGTGCCATCACCAAGCCCCAACTCCAGGCGCTGCTGGATGCGCACCTCTGAGCGGCTGGAGGCCCTGGGGGCGGGCGTCTTCGCCCGGATGGACCGACGCAAGCAGGCCTACGCCGCCTCTGCCGGCGCAGCCGAACGCCCGCTGATCGACCTGTCCCTGGGCTCCACCGACCTGCAGCCACCGCCTGCGGTGCTGGACGTGTTCGCCGGAGCCCTGCGCGAGCCCGACAGTGCGGCGTACTGCCTGCAGGCCGGCACCCTCCCCTTTCGTGAAGCCGTTGCCGGTTGGGTCGAACGGCGGTTCGGCGTCAGCGTCGATCCCCACCGCGAGGTGCTGCTGCTGGTGGGGTCCCAGGAGGGCACGGCCCACCTGCCCCTGGCGCTGCTCAACCCCGGCGATGGCGCCCTGGTGCTGGACCCCTGCTACCCCAGTCACGTGGGCGGCGTGCTGTTGGCGGGGGGGCGATTGCAACGGCTGCGGTTGCAGGCGGAACACGGTTGGCAGCCCGACTGGCAGCAGCTGAGTGAGGGCGACTGGGCACAGCTGCGGCTGCTGGTCTTCGGCTTTCCCCACAACCCCACGGCAACGGTAGGCACCCAGGCGTGTCTGGAGGAGGCCCTGGCCCTGACCCGTCGCCATGGCCTGGTGCTTGCCCACGACAACCCCTATGTCGACCTGACCCTTGAGGGGGAGGCGCCGGCACTGCTGCGCTGTCCGCGATGGCGGGAGGGGGGCATCGAATTCTTCTCCCTCTCCAAGGCCTGGTGCCTCGGGGGCTTCCGGCTGGCCTTCGCCGTGGGGGCGGCGCCGTTGATCGAGGCGCTGGCCCGGGTCAAGGCCGTCGTCGATTTCAACCAGTCCCTGGCCCTCCAGGCCGGAGCGGTGGCGGCCCTGCGGGACTGGCCCGACTGGCCCCAGCAGCTGCTGCCGACCTATCGCGCCCGGCGGGAGGCCATGGGGGCGGCCTTGGGGCAGGCCGGCTGGACCGTACCGCTCCCTGGGATGGCGCTGTACCACTGGCTGCCGTTGCCCCCTGCCCTGCAGGCCATGGGCAGCGAGGAGGCCTGCAGCCAGCTGCTGGAACGCACTGGCGTCGCCCTCACGCCGGGGATCGGGTTCGGCCAGGCCGGCGAAGGCTGGCTGCGCCTGGCCCTGGTGCGGCAGGAGCCGGTGCTGCGGGAGGCGGCCCGCCGCCTGGCTGCCGTAACGGGATGCTGAAAACATGCTTGCGAGCGCAAAAACAAGGCCGTCCAGCCATCAGTCTTGGCTGAGACGCACGGGATGTCCCGTGCACCGCGTCGCCGCCCATGAACCTCTGGAGCCCCTGGCTTGACCCCACCCATTCCCTGCGTGGGGTGGATCCCGAGCGTTATGTGCTCACCCTGGGCGAGACCCATGCCTACCTCAGCCTCGGCGCTGAGCAGGCGATCGTGACCGTGGCCCAGCCCGACGAGGCATACCAGTTCCACACCCATGAACGGGCCGTGGCCACCGCCCGCCGCCTGCAGACGGTGCTGTCCCGCCCCGTCGATGTGGTCAAGCTGCGTTGAAGGCCGGAGGCCGCCTGCGGGCCCGCTGGGCGGGCCGACGGCCACCCCTGCTGTTGCCGTGGCGCCTGCGTCAGCTTTCGGTCTGCGCCAGCACCGAAGACGAACTCAGCCGCTGGCTGGCCGCCGGCGGCCAGGCCCCCCTGGCGGTGATTGCGCGGCGGCAGCGGTTCGGTCGCGGGCAGCACGGCCGCCGCTGGCAGTCCCCGCCTGGCGGCCTTTGGCTCAGTGCCGCCCTGCCCTGGACGGCTGAGGTGCCCCCCCCGCCTGCCCTGCCCCTGCTGATGGCCGAGGCCCTGGCGGCCGAGCTCAGCCCCTTCGCCCTGCCCCTGACGATCAAGGCCCCCAACGACCTGATGCTCGATGGACGCAAGCTTGCCGGCATCCTCTCGGCCGTGGTGTGGCGGGGGGGGCAGGCGCGACAGCTGCGTTTCGGCATCGGTCTCAACGGTCGCCACGCGATGCCGTTTCCGGCGGTGAGTCTTCAGGACCGGCTGGGCAGTCGCTGCCCCCCCTGGCCCGACCTGGTGCTGCTGGGTCTGCATGCACTGGAGCGTTGTGGCCGCACGGCCGCTGGATCCTGAACGGGATCGGTCAGACTGGGGCCATGATGGCCCTCCGTTCGCTGCTGTTGCTGCCGCTGCTGCCCCTGCTCGCCCAGGTCGAGCCGGTGCCGCAGGACCCTGCCCCCGCAGCGCTCCCGCAACCTGCTCCTGTCGCCGCAGACCCGGCCCCGGCAGCGGCTCCGGCGGCGGCGCCCCCCCCTGTCCGTTTCGATCGCTCCCTGGAGGATCTCGAGCGCCAGGGGGTGATCACCAACCGTGAGCGCACACGCCTTGAGGCCGGCCCCTCGTCAGCGGTCGGTGGCCTGGCGTCCCCCGCCCGGGTTCAGCTGTGCGCCAGTGGTGCCCTCTCCCGCCGGGAATGCCAGACGGCGGGTGGTGCCATCGAGGCCCATGGCGACCAGGCCCTGGGTCAGGGGCACGATGCCGAGGGACGCCCCTTCCGGCTCAGTGCCGAGGGCCTGCCGCTGCCGCCGCTCACCGTTCCGGTGAGCGCGCTGCTCGTGGGTGGCGCTGGCAGCTTCTCGCTGTCCAATGTGCTGCGGGTGACCCCACGACCGGCGCCGCTGCTCGGCAACGGCAACCGTCGGCTGCTGTTTCCCCTGATCGGCAGCGCCGTCACCACCAGTCCGTTCGGTTGGCGCCTCCATCCGGTGCTGGGCAGCCTGCTGCTGCACAGCGGCCGTGACCTGGCCGCTCCGGAAGGCACCCCCGTGGTGGCCACCCTCGACGGCACGGTGGTGAGTTCTGGCCTGGCGGGGGGTTATGGCCTCGCCATCGAGCTTGAGCACGAACGCCCCAGCCGTCGCACCCTCTACGGCCACCTGTCCGAACTCTTCGTGGAGCCAGGGGAACGGGTGCGTCAGGGGGAGGTGATCGGTCGGGTGGGCAGCACCGGCCTCAGCACCGGGCCCCACCTGCACTTTGAGGTGCGCGAGCCCTCGGCAGACGGCTGGGTCGCCGTCGACCCCGGCGAGCTGGCCCCGAGCCTGGCCGAAGCGGCCCCGCGGGGGCAGCTGGTGGCTGACCTGATGGAGCAGCTGCTCAAGGGGATGCAACGCCGTCCAACCGCGGGTTAGTCAGCCGGCGATCCGTCCGTCGCGAAACCGCAGGATCCGCTCGGCCCGGGCGGCCACATCGGCCTCATGGGTCACCAGCATGACGGTGATGCCGTCGTCATGGAGTTCATCAAAAATGGAGAGCACCTCCTCGGTGGTCTCCGAATCAAGGGCACCGGTCGGTTCATCGGCCAGCAGCAGGGCGGGACGGTTGATGATCGCCCTGGCGATGGCCACCCGTTGCTGCTGGCCACCACTCAACTGGTTGGGGCGGTTGTGCAGACGCTGGCCCAGCCCCACACGCTCAAGGGCCTCGCAGGAGCGCTGGCGCCGTTCACCCGCAGGCACGCCCGCATAGACCATCGGCAGCTCGACATTCTGCAGGGCCGTGAGGTGGGGCAGCAGGTGGAACTGCTGGAACACAAAACCCAGGCAGGTGTTGCGCAGGCCGGCGAGGGCATTGTCATCCAGATCGTTGATCTTCTGACCCTGGAGGATGTATTCACCATCGGTGGGGCGATCGAGGCATCCCAGGATGTTCATCGCCGTGCTTTTGCCGGAGCCCGAAGCACCCATCACCGCCAGATATTCACCAGGTTGGACGGTAAGGTTGAGGTCATTGACCGCCCGCACCTCCGTGTCGCCGCTGCCGTAGATCTTGAAGACATGCCGCAGTTCGGCCACCGGCTCCATGGTCAGGCGGGCGGAACGCCGGGGACCTGGCTGATCAGGCCCTGAAGCAGGGGTGTGCCTTCCACAGCCTGGTTGGACCAGGTGAACAGGGGATTCGAAAGCACTCCGCCGATGGCGGTCACCGCCAGGCAGACCAGCAGGGCAGCCCGCAGAGGCTGCAGACCCGGCTGGGCCCAGCTGATGGCGGGGTAGCTCTTGACGACGTCAGAGGCCTCCTGGGGTTCCTTGACCACCATCATCTTGATCACCGAGATGTAGTAGTAGATGGAGATCACAGAGGTCAGCAGGCCCACCACAACCAGCAGATACTGACCATCGGCCCAGCCGGCAAAGAACAGATAGATCTTTCCGAAGAAACCGAGCATCGGCGGAATCCCACCAAGGGACAGCAGACAGAGGCTGAGGGCGAGGGTGATCAACGGGTCTTTCTGATACAGCCCGGCGTAGTCAGAGATCCGGTCACTGCCGGTGCGCAGCGAGAACAGGGTGATGCAGGCAAAGGCGCCCAGGTTCATGAACAGGTAAGCCGCCATGTACAGGACCATGGCCGAGAAGCCCTCCTGGGTGCCGCAGACCAGGCCGATCATCACAAAACCGGCCTGGCCGATGGAGCTGTAGGCGAGCATGCGTTTCATGCTCGTCTGGGCCAGGGCGACCACATTGCCGAGGGTCATGCTCAGCACGGCCAGCACGGTGAACAGCAACTGCCACTGGGCCTCGAAGGCGGTGAAACAACCGACGAGAAGTCGCAGGGCAAGGGCGAAGCCCGCGGCCTTCGAACCCACCGACAGGAAGGCCACCACCGGCGTCGGCGAGCCTTCGTACACGTCCGGGGTCCACTGGTGGAAGGGCACCGCCGAGATCTTGAAGGCCACCGTGGCCAGCACGAACACCAGGGCGAGAGCACTGAGGGGGGAGACGCCGGTGGCGGTGAGGGCCACGGTGATGGTGGCCAGACTGGTGCTGCCACCGCTCACGCCGTACAGCAGGGACGTGCCGTAGAGAAAAACCGCCGCCGCGGCAGATCCCACCAGGAGATACTTGAGGGCTGCCTCGGAGGAGCGGGCATCCCGCTTCATGTAGCCAGACAGGAGATAACTGGAGACGGAAAGGGTTTCGAGGGCGACGAAGATGCTCACCAGATCGGTGGCTCCGCAGAGCAGCATGGCCCCGATGGTGGCAGCCAGAAGGATTGAGGCGTACTCGCCCACGGGGGTGCCGGCCCGTTCGACGTAGCGCCAGCTGATCAGCAGCGACAGCAGCGTCGAGGTGGCCACCACGGCCCGGAAGGCCACCGCCATGTTGTCGGCGAGGAACGATCCGAAGAAGGAGGGGTTGGCGGGCTGGTTCCACTGCAGGGCCAGCAGCACGAGGCTCAGCCCCAACCCCAGATAGGTGAAGGGTGGCACCAGCCGGGCGGCGGTGCGTTCGCCGGCCAGATCGGCGAGCAGGCAGGCGATCAGGGCGACGAGAATGGCCGATTCCGGCGCGATGGCTGCCGCGTTGAGAGACTGGGCGAGGGTGTCCATGGCGGCGGTGTCGGACGGATGCAGCGGTCGGCCGTACAGGGCGTGCCGGGATCGTAGCGGTGTCCACCCGTCGGTTCGGGGCCTACCCTTCGGGATCGAGGTTCCCCCCTGAGCCAGCGGCCTGTGCCCCACACCCTCGTCATCGTCGAGAGTCCCACCAAGGCCCGGACGATCCGCGGTTTTCTGCCGCGCACCTTCCGTGTCGAGGCGTCGATGGGCCACGTGCGCGACCTGCCCAACAGCGCCAGCGAGATTCCGGCCAGCCACAAGGGTGAGAAGTGGGCCAATCTCGGCGTGAACACCACCGCCGACTTCGAGCCGCTCTACGTGGTGCCGAAGGACAAGAAGAAGGTGGTCAAGGAGCTCAAGGATGCCCTCAAGGGTGCCGACCGCCTGCTGCTTGCCACGGACGAGGACCGGGAGGGCGAATCGATCAGCTGGCATCTGCTGCAGCTGCTGCAGCCGAAGGTGCCCGTGCAGCGCATGGTGTTCCACGAGATCACCGAGGAGGCGATCAAGCGGGCCCTTGACGAGACCCGCGAGCTCAACATGGAGCTCGTGCACGCCCAGGAGACGCGCCGGATCCTGGATCGGCTTGTGGGGTACACCCTCTCTCCGCTGCTCTGGAAGAAGGTCGCCTGGGGCCTGTCCGCTGGGCGGGTGCAGTCGGTGGCCGTTCGACTGCTGGTGCAGCGGGAACGCGCCCGCCGCGCCTTCCGCAGTGGCAGCTACTGGGATCTGAAGGCCCGCCTTGAGCATGGGGGGCTGGGCTTCGAGGCCAGGCTCACCCATCTCCAGGGGGATCGCATCGCCACCGGCGCCGACTTTGACGAGTCGACCGGTGCCATCAAGCAGGACCTGCAGGTGCGGCTGCTGAGTGAGACCGACGCCCGGACCCTGCAGACCGCCATCGAGGGCAGCCCCTGGACCGTCGCCGAGGTCGAGGAGAAACCCACCGTCCGTCGTCCCGCCCCCCCGTTCACCACCAGCACCCTGCAGCAGGAGTCGAACCGCAAGCTGCGGCTTTCGGCCCGCGAGACCATGCGCACGGCCCAGGGCCTTTACGAGCGGGGCTTCATCACCTACATGCGCACCGATTCGGTGCATCTGAGCGACCAGGCCATCGCCGCCGCCCGGGAGTGCGTGCAGGAGCGCTACGGCAAAGACCACCTCAGCCCCCAGCCCCGGCAATACACCACCCGCAGCCGCAACGCCCAGGAAGCCCACGAGGCGATCCGACCGGCCGGATCGAGTTTCCGCAGCCCTGCGGAAACAGGACTGGCCGGGCTCGACCTGGCCCTCTACGAGCTGATCTGGAAGCGCACCGTCGCGTCGCAGATGGCCGATGCCCGCCTGACGATGCTGGCGGTGCAGCTCGACGTGGCCGAGGCCCGCTTCCGCGCCTCCGGCAAACGCATCGACTTCGCCGGGTTCTTCCGTGCCTACGTCGAAGGCAGCGACGACCCCGATGCGGCCCTCGAAGGCCAGGAGGTGCTGCTG
>CAZWFG010000119.1:0-6870 GCA_964632245.1 uncultured Synechococcus sp.
TATCAAGATCAACAGCAGCGTCCTGGGGCAGGTCCTGCAGGGCGGCCAGAAGCTCACCGACCAAGGCGCCGATCTGATGAAAACTCTCAGAAGGCACGAAGCATTCTTTGTGTGCCTCGTCGGGAAGCATCGCGGGTGAAGGTGCTTGCTGCTTCAGATTGACCCAGATTTGCTGAATCAAAACACCGGGCTGCCGACTATGCAGAACATGCATAGTCTCGATGAGTCTCAGCCCAGCCCCCTCCCCGGGGGGGGAGTCCGCAGGATGTAGCCAACGCCCCGGAGGGTTTCCAGCATCCCCTGGCAGCAGCCATGGGCCTTGAGTTTGGCTCGCACGTATCCGATGTACACGTCGAGCAGGTTTTCGTTTCCCACCTGCCCCTCCCCCCAGACTTCGCGAAGAATCCGTTGACGCGCCAGGGCTGTGTCGTGGTGGCGCATCAGATAGCTCAGCAGTTCATGTTCCCGCCGGGACAGGTCGATGCGTTCACCCGCGATGGTCACATCCCGGCTGCGCTCATCCAGCTGCAGGGGGCCCACCTGCAGCCGCGGACTGGGGCTTCCGAGAAGCGACTGGCCCTTCTCAATCAACAGGCCGATGGCCGACAGATTCAGCAGTGGATCGTGGTGGCATCGCATGGTGTCGATTACCTGCACCAGTTGCTCCACCAGACGGTTGATGGAAAGAACGGGCTTGCTGTCGCTCGCAACCATCCGGCCGCTCATTCAGGCGTCCATCTTTCCAAGCAGTGCTACCCCCTGACAATCCACCGGAGTCGATCTTGCAGAAGACGCAAGACAGGCCTTAGTTAACCCTGAGAGGAGGAGGATTCGGGCCAGTCGCGCACGATGTAACCGGTGCCCCGCAGGGTCTGGATCATCCCTTCACCGCCGACGGGGCGCAGCTTGCTGCGGAGCGAACGGATGTAGACATCCAGCAGGTTCTCCTTGCCGAGATGGTCGCGGTCCCAAACCTGCTCGAGGATGCGCTCCCGCGCCAGGGCTTCGCCCCGGTGGCTCAGCAGAAAACGCAACAGGTCATATTCCTTGCGGGTCAGGTTGAGGGGGCGGTCATGGACGGTGACATCCAGGCTGCGGGGATCAAGGGTGAGGGGGCCGACCCGCAGTTCCTTCATCCGATCTGACTCGATGGCTCCCGCCCCGAGGCCACCGAAGGTGGTCAGGGCCGCCAGGGATGATCCCACCAGCAATGACTGGCAGCGTTCGACCAGATGCTGAAGCGCATTGCGGTTGAGCAGCGGATGGCCCCCATCCCTGAGCTCATCCATGGAGCTGATGAGCTGCTCCACCAGCCGGTTCACGTGAATGCTTTCATCCCTGCCGGAATTGGTGAGGTTGGAAACTTCAGCAGAGTCCCCTTGCCCCGGGATCTGACCTGATCTCTCGGGGGACGTGGAAGCCATGGAGGGCAGCCTGGCGGAGCGGCGGGGCAAGGGAAGCCAGAGTGGTTCCCTGATTGTAGTGGGCAGATCTGAAGCGCAACCCAGCCCCGGTTCAGAAGGGGAGCTTCTTGCGGGCGTTCTGATCCAGGTCGGCTTCCATTTCGCGGAGCCGTTTCAGGATGCCACTGGTGTACTCCTCCAGGTAATCCTCCAGTCGCGTGGTGGCGGCGGGGTCAAGGCCGAACGTGGCGTAGGTCTCTTCCATCGGTGCGTCAAGGGCCCGTCCGTCGTTGCCGACCTCGGCGAAGGCCAGCCGTTCGGACACGTTCAGCCCCGCCTCGAAAAAGGAACACAACCCCTGCATCAGCTGCAGGATCACCGGCTGCACCCGCAGCACCCGCGCCTGGCGTCGGGTGAGGCGTTCGCACAGCTGCACCACTTCGCCGGTGTTCCAGGCCCTGGGCCCCACCACGTCGAAACGTCGGCCGACCACGTCAGGGCGATCGAGGGCCGCCACGGCGAACTGCGCCAGATCCTGGGTGTTGATGTAGGCAATGGGGGCCGCCTGGCCGCTCACCCATACGGTCTGGGATTCGAGGATCGGAATGGCGAACTGGCTGATCAGCCCCTGCATGAAGGCTGAACTGCGCAGGATGGTGTAAGCGAAGCCCGTCTCCTGCAGGTACTCCTCGGTGGCGGCCTTGATGTCCATCAGCGGCACCGCGGGGTAGGCCTCGGCGTGCAGCAGAGAGAGGAAGACGAATCGTTCGACCCCGGCCCTGCGGCAATGGCGCAGCAGGTTGAGCTTCCCGTCCCAGTCGATCCGGTACACGCTGTCGCTGTCGCTGGCCCGGGTCGTGGCCGCGTCAATCACCGCCTCCTGACCCTCCAGGGCATAGGCCAGAGAGTCACCGTCCAGCAGGTTCCCGCGGGTGAGCTCGCAGCCCCATTCCTGCAGGAACGCGGCCTTGCGGGGCGATCTCACCAGGCAACGGACCGCGTGGCCAGCGTCCAGGGCACGACGGGCGATCTGTCGACCGAGGGTCCCGGTCCCGCCGAACACCAGCACCTTCATGGCCTTCCCCAGATCGCAGTGAGCCTAAGGACCGGGCGGATCGGCCGCGGGTCAGCTGTTGCCCTGCAGCTTCAGCAGCAGGGCGCCACCCAGCAGGCCCAAGGGGATCAGCACCCAGAAGAGGGCGGCGGTGCCGAAGATTTCCGATGCCATGGCGTGGTCTGTTCAATCGGCAAGAGCTTATCGGCTGCAGCGCGGCGCCCCGCCTCCAGCACGGCGCTCCAGGGGGCATCGGTGCGGAACTGTCCCGACGCCACCCCGCTGGCTCCTGCCTGCCAGCCGGCGTTCCGCAGGCGCTCCAGCAGCACCGCCAGCGGAGGGGGACCGAGCCCCAGGCGCCGGGCCAGTGCGGACTGGGACCAGGCCTCCGGCGGCAGACCGGCATCAGCGGCCAGCTGCCCGAGGCGACGTCGGCTGGCGGCCGACAGGGTCCCGGGGCCGGCCTGGCGACCCGCCGCCTCCAGGCGCTCGGGATCCTGCAGCGGGCCCCGCCAGAGGGGGCCGCTCAGCACCGGGTCGCCACCGCAGGGGCACCGGCCCAGGGCCCCGGGACGCAGCTGCAGCAAAGAGGCCCCCCGGTGGTCGCCGCAGCCGTGGCAGTAGCCCGTCAGGCCCAGCAGGGTCTCCTCTCCGGCGGCGGGGTGGCGGTGGATGGCCACGGCCGTCCGGAACGTGCGACCGTCGCTCAGGCTGAACAGCGGTCGGATGCCGCGGCCCTGGCTCCAGGCCGCCCTGGCCACGGCGCCGAGCTGCAGGCGCAGGGCCAGTTCCCAGCTGCAGGGCTGGGCCCGCACGGCCGCCCCCAGCCGCCGCACGGCCGCCCGTCGGTCGTGGCCGGTGAACGAGCGGCCGTCGGTGCTGGCCAGGTACAGCACCCCACCGAAGCGCACGGTTTCGATCGCCAGGGGCAGCAGTTCGGTGCTGGCACCGAAGGCATCGAGATCGACCCAGTCGAACCGTCGCTCCTCCAGCAGGCAGCGGGCGAGCAGCTTCTGGATCGTGCTGGTGTGGACCTCAACGGCCACCCCCCGTGCCATCAGGGGGGCCAGGTTGCGTTCGAGCAGCGGCCGCCGCTGGGGATCGGCGTCATTCGTCAGCACGGCGGTCGCGCCGGCTTCGAGGCCATAGCGCAGGCTGCGGATCCCACAGCCGGCGAGGCCGTCGAGCACCGTGAGGGCCGAACCCGCGGGTCGTTCGCTGGCCAGCTGGCGCAGCAGGGCCACCCCCAGATCACGGCTTGGCCGGGAATCCGGCCGGAAGAATCCCGCGCCCGGATCCAGAGATGCGGCACCCTCGATGATGTGGGACGGGAGGGCCTCAGGCGTGGACACGATCGACTCTCCCCCGGGCACCTGTGATTCCCCAGTCGCCGCCTCGGGCAGCGACTGGGGTGAGCATGGCGTTCACAAGTTTGCGGGCTGGGACTGCCACTGGCGGCGCTATGGCCCCCGCGACGGTGAGGCCCTGGTGCTGCTCCATGGCTTCGGGGCCTGCAGTGGCCATTGGCGCGCCAATGTGGCCGGCCTGGCGGCCGCCGGCTTTCAGGTCTACGCCCTCGACCTGCTGGGCTTCGGCCGCTCGGACCAACCGGGCATCCCCCTCGACAATCGCCTCTGGAGCCGGCAGCTGCAGCACTTCCTCCAGCACGTCGTGCAGGCCCCCGCCGTGCTGGTGGGCAACTCGATCGGCGGCCTGGTGGCCCTCACCACCGCCGTGTTCCGACCGGAGTTGGTGCGGGCGGTGGTGGCTGCCCCGCTGCCTGATCCCACCCTGCTGGCCCCCCTGCCCCGCCGCCGCGCCCCCTGGAAACGTCGCTGGCATCGGCGGCTCGTGACCGTTGGCCAGGCGCTGCTGCGGCTGCCCCTGCCGGCCCTGATCTGGTTGCTGCGCCAGCCGCTGCTGCTGCGGCTGGGGCTGGCCTCGGCCTACCACCGGTCGGATCGCATCGATCGCGATCTGCTGCGGCTCGTGGCCCGTCCCGCGGCCCGTCCCACCGCCGCCCGCTCGCTCAACGGCATGGTGCGGGGCATGGGGCTGCGCCCCCGGGCAGCCACCGCTCCGGCGCTGCTGTCGCGGCTGGAGCGGCCGCTGCTGCTGCTGTGGGGCGCCCGCGATCGGCTGGTGCCGCCGGCGGTGGCCCGGCAGGTGCTGCAGCGGGCCCCTCGCCACCTGTGCCGGTTGCATTGGCTGGAGGCCGTGGGCCACTGCCCCCACGACGAAGATCCCGAAGCCTTCAACGCGGCGCTGCTTGCCTGGTTGCGGGCGTCCACCCCCTGACGTCTAGGTTGAGCCCAGTCCCCTCGGGGAATGGTGGACCCGGCGATGAAGCACACCCTCTCGGTGCTGGTGGAGGATCAATCCGGCGCACTCAGCCGCATCTCGGGGCTGTTCGCCCGCCGGGGCTACAACATCGAGAGCCTGGCCGTGGGACCCACCGAACAGGCCGGCATCTCGCGGCTCACGATGGTCGTTGCCGGCGATGACCGGATCCTCGAGCAGATGACGCGTCAGCTGCTCAAGCTGGTCAACGTCCTTGAGGTGATCGATCTGACGGTCATTCCAGCTGTCGAGAGGGAGCTGATGCTGGTGAAGGTCCAGGCTGATGCCACCAGCCGGGGCGCCGTGTTCGACCTGGTGCAGGTCTTCCGCGCCAAGGTGGTCGACGTGGCCGACACGGCCCTCACCCTCGAAGTGGTCGGCGACCCGGGCAAGCTCGTTGCCCTGGAGCAGCTGCTGCGGCCCTTCGGCATCCTTGAGATCGCCCGCACCGGCAAGGTCGCCCTGCAACGGGCCTCGGGTGTCAACTCCGAATCCCTCAAGCAGCAGCCCTCCGAGACGATGGTGCCCGCCTAGCTGCCGCCGGGCGCCCCCCCGCCGGCTCAGCGCACCGGGCCCACCACCTCCGCCCTGACGATGCGATCCCCCTGGCGGATCGCATCAATCACCGGCATGCCTTCGACGACGGTGCCGAACACCGCATACCGACCATCCAGTTCAGGCAGATCGGCCAGGGCGACATAGAACTGGGCGCTGGCCGAGTTGGGATCCTGCGAGCGGGCCATGGCCACGGCTCCGCGGTGGTGGGGGAGCTTCAGCTCGTTGCTGATCCGCGGCCCCTCGAGCACGGTGCCGTAACGGGGGCGTCCGTCGTTCTTGCGCTTCAGCTCGAGGGGAATGAACCGGGGCGCATTGGTGGCAGGGTCGATCCAGCTGCCCTGCCCCCAGCTGGCGGCTGGCACGGCGGCCTGGGCGCTCAGGGGATCTCCCCCCTGCACCACGAAGGGCTGGGGATCGCGCACCACCCGGTGAAAGGCGGTGCCGGTGTAGACGCCGCGTCGCACCAGATCCAGGAAGTTGCCTGCCGTGAGGGGAGCCGCTGTCCCATCCAGGTCGATCAGCACCCGCCCCCGGGATGTGGTGAGCGCCACCCGCATCTTGCCCTGCAGGCACGGAACCGAGCTGTGACCACAGCCCAGGTCCCCCTGGGCGGCTGGCGGGGTGCAGGCGGTGAGCAGCAGCGTCAGCAGGCCGGAGACCGCGAGACGCCCAGCCGAGCGGTTCATACCCCCTCCAGAGGAACACCGAGGTAGCGGGCCAATTCGGCACCGGAGCGTTCCAGATCGGCCAGGGCCATCGGTTCTCCCACCCGGGTCAGGGGCAGATCCCGCCGTCCGCGCAGTTTCAGCGACAGCCGGCGCCGGGGATTGAGGCCATCGCGCACCTCCACCTTGACCGCCTGCACGTCGGAGCAGGGAAGGCTGAAGCGGATCTGTTGCCGGAACCCCCTGCGTTCAATGGTGATGGCATCGGCCTCGCGGTCGAAGCGGTTGCTGCCAGCCCCCACATCAAGCCCGATCACCGTCCAGAGGTAGGTCGCCAGCAGCAGAGCTGCCACGCCGTAGAGACCCATCACGAGTCCCTGGGGCACCCAGAGCAGTTCAGCCGGGTGTCCCACAGGCAGCAGATCGCGGCCGAGCCGGCTGGAGGCACTGGTGAGGAGGAACCCCAGGCCCCCGATGGTGACGGCGATGGCCACCAAGATGTTGGACAGGCGGCGGGAGCCGACCACGGGCTGGTCGATGCACTCGCTCATCGGGCGTGCAGTCGGGTGGGGGACGAGGGCATCCTGCCCGACGGACCCCTGTCCCGGGGGAGGGCATGCCGTCGCACCATCGCAGGGACCATGAAGAAATGCTTACGCCCGCAGAGCCCAGCTCGGTTTCAGCCCATTGCCGACCGCCGCGGCTTCTCGGGAAACGTTGTTACCATCGCCCGGTATCCGACCTCTCTGCGGGAGTTTCCCGCGCATCTTCCCGATGACGATTGCTGTAGGGCGGGCGCCGGCAGGCCGGGGATGGTTCGACGTCCTCGATGACTGGCTGAAGCGCGACC
>CAZWFG010000120.1:0-6849 GCA_964632245.1 uncultured Synechococcus sp.
CTGGCGCTTCGAGGGAACGGCGGAGGCCCTTCGCCAGTTCGCGGCCGCCCATCGCCTGAAGGGTGGTTGAACACACTCCGTCGGATTGGACCGTCGTAGGGTTAGACTCTCCTGGTACTGATTCAGAACATTGGCCCCGCTGGCACCGGCGGGCCCCGTTCCGTCACCCGCCTTCAGCAAACTTCCTATGAGCGGCTCCAGCCAGCCCTCGGCGATTCGCAACATCGCGATCATCGCCCACGTCGACCATGGCAAGACCACCCTTGTGGATGCCCTGCTCCAGCAGTCCGGCATCTTCCGGGACGGAGAGGCTGTGCCCACCTGCGTGCTGGACTCCAACGATCTGGAGCGGGAACGGGGCATCACGATCCTGTCGAAGAACACGGCGGTTGACTACGAAGGAATCCGCATCAACATCGTTGATACCCCTGGCCACGCCGATTTCGGTGGAGAGGTGGAACGGGTGCTCGGCATGGTCGATGGCTGTCTGCTCATCGTCGACGCCAACGAAGGGCCCATGCCCCAGACCCGTTTTGTTCTCAAGAAGGCCCTTGAGAAAGGCCTGAGACCGATTGTGTTCGTCAA
This sequence comes from uncultured Synechococcus sp., assembly GCA_964632245.1. Classification (GTDB taxonomy): domain Bacteria; phylum Cyanobacteriota; class Cyanobacteriia; order PCC-6307; family Cyanobiaceae; genus CAIQIA01. The sequence continues at coordinate 586 of CAZWFG010000120.1, forward strand.
CAAGATCGACCGTCCCAGGGCTGATCCGGAAGTGGCGGTAAGCAAGGTGCTTGACCTGTTCATTGAGCTTGGTGCAGACGACGACCAATGCGATTTCCCCTACCTCTTCGGCAGTGGGCTCGGCGGTTTCGCCAAGCCGGACATGGCCACTCCCAGTGACACCATGCGGCCACTGTTTGACGCCATCCTGCGCCATGTGCCGCCACCGGTCGGTGATCCTGCCAAGCCGTTCCAGCTTCAGATCACCACCCTTGATTACTCAGATTTTCTGGGTCGGATCGTGATCGGCAAAATCCACAATGGTCAGGTCAGTGCTGGCCAGACAGTGGCCCTGATCAAGGATGACAGCAGCATCAAGCGTGGCCGCATCAGCAAATTGCTTGGTTTCAAGGGTCTGCAGAGAATTGAGGTGGCTTCCGCCTCCGCCGGTGACCTTGTGGCCATCGCCGGTTTTGATGACGTCAACATTGGCGAGACCCTGGCCTGCCCCGACAACCCCGAGGCTCTGCCGCTGATCCGTGTTGACGAGCCGACACTGCAGATGACCTTCTGTGTGAACGATTCTCCGTTCGCTGGTAAGGAAGGAAAGTTTGTGACCAGCCGTCAGCTGCGCGATCGCCTCCAAAAGGAACTGCTCACGAACGTCGCCCTGCGTGTTGAAGACACCGACTCACCGGATCGTTTTTCCGTGAGTGGTCGTGGTGAACTGCATTTGGGCATCCTCATCGAGACCATGCGCCGTGAGGGCTATGAATTTCAGGTCTCGCAACCTCAGGTGATCTTCCGCACCATTGACGGCACTCCTTGCGAGCCGTTTGAAACCCTCGTTCTTGATGTGCCCGAGGAAGCGGTTGGCAGCTGCATCGAACGCCTCGGCGTGCGCCGCGGTGAGATGCAGAACATGGAGACCGGCGCTGATGCTCGCACCCAGTTGGAGTTCGTGGTTCCCTCCCGTGGACTGATCGGCTTCCGGGGCGACTTCATCCGTGCCACCCGTGGTGAAGGGATCATGAGTCATTCCTTCCTCGACTACCGGCCGATGCAGGGTGATCTCGACACTCGACGCAATGGTGTTCTGATCTCCTTCGAAGAGGGAACGGCAACGTTCTATGCGCTCAAAAATGCTGAAGACCGCGGCCAGTTCTTCATTGCCCCTGGCACCAAGGTCTACAAAGGCATGATTGTGGGTGAAAACACCCGACCTCAGGATCTTGAGATCAACGTCTGCAAGACCAAGCAGCTCACCAACATGCGTTCGGCGGGTGCCGATGAACTCGACACCCTTCAGACCCCTGTTCAGATGACGCTTGAGCGGGCCTTGGAGTACATCGGATCCGATGAACTGCTGGAAGTCACGCCGGAATCGATCCGCCTGCGGAAGCTGCCGGCCAAGCGGGCCGCCCGTCGCTGAGATTGTCAGCGCCCCAGCCTGATCCTCGTTTGCAGCAGGCCGTCACCCTCTTCAATGCGGGTGATTGGTACGGAGCCCATGACCTGTTCGAAGAGCTCTGGCACGAGACCAACGACCCCGAACGGCGTTGGCTGCAGGGGATGGTGCAGCTGTCGGTGGCCCTGCTCCATCGCCAGCGAGGCAATCCCCATGGGGCCATGGTCCTGCTGGGAGAGGCCCGTGGCCGGCTGATTTCCGCAGCATCCCCGCCGCTGGGATGGCAACCGGATCCCCTGTTGCTCCCGCTCCAGACCCTCCTCGCAAGGCTCCAGTCCGGTCAGGATTCCCCTGATCTCCCTCTCCCCAGCCTCAGCTTCAGCCATGCGTCGGACTAAACTCCGTCCTGCTGTTTGGCCCGCCATGGTTCTGCCACCTGCCCGGGCCATGGCCATGCTCGCCGGGTTGCCGCTGCTGGTCGCCGGAGGACTGGGACGGGCCATTCCCATGGCCGAGCAGATCACCACGTCATCACCAACCCCCGAGACTGTGGCACCCGCACCGCCGCAGGGACCGCTGATCACGGTCGAATCGGATGTTCAGCAAGCGGACAACGTCACAGGCGTCGTCACTGCGATGGGGAATGTGCGGGTCCTGTATCCGGAGAAGAAACTGGTGGCCACTGCACGGCAGGCCCAGTACTTCACCAAGGAGGGGCGCATCATCCTGAGCGGTGACGTCGATGTGGTCCAGGAGGGTGGAAATCGCCTCAAGGCCCAGCGGGTCACCTATCTCGTTCAAGCCGATCGCCTGATTGCCGATCCAGCATCCGGCGATCAGGTGCGCAGCTGGATCCGCTTGCAACGCCAGGGTCCTCCCGTCACTTCCGGGAGGGAAGGGGCGCAATGACCCTGGAACTCATCGACGTGCAGCTCACCCTCTCGGGCCGTCCGGTGGTGAGGGGGGTGACGCTGCAGCTTCATCCTGCCGAGGTGGTCGGGCTGCTGGGTCCCAACGGCGCCGGCAAGACCACCACCTTCAACCTGGTGACGGGCCTGCTGAAACCCGACCAAGGAGATGTGCGACTGGAGGAGGTTTCAATCACCTCACTGGCCATGCCCGAGCGGGCACGCCGTGGCATCGGTTACCTGCCGCAGGAGGCCAGTGTCTTCCGACAGCTGAGCGTGCGGGACAACCTGCTGATGGCCATGCAGGAAAGCGGTTATCCCTCAGGTCTGCGGCGCCAGCGACTCGATGAGCTCATTGACGAATTTCAGCTCGCCCGCTTCTGCCATCGGTTGGGATACCAGCTCTCCGGTGGGGAGCGGCGACGCACTGAAGTGGCCCGTGCCCTGGCGGTCGGTCCCCGGGGCCCGCGCTACCTGCTGCTCGATGAGCCCTTCGCTGGTGTCGATCCTCTGGCCGTGCATGATCTGCAGCAACTGATCCTCAGGCTGCGGGAGCGGGGGGTGGGGATGCTGATCACCGACCACAACGTCCGCGAGACGCTCACCATCACGGATCGGGCTTACATCCTCACCGATGGACAGATTCTCGCCGCTGGAGATTCGGCCAGTGTGGCCGCAGATCCGATGGTGCAACGCCACTACCTCGGGGAGGGATTCAAGCTGTGACACGGCTGCTTGAACCGCTCCCCCTCCAGGGTCCCCTCGGTCTTGCCCGCAGAGCGCTGGGTCAGGGTCGCCAGCTATGGCGACGGCTTCCGATCATGGATCGCTGGCTGATGGGCGAACTGATCGGGCCGCTGCTGTTCGGCGTGGCGGCCTTCACCGCGGTGACCCTTTCCGTCGGCGTGGTCTTCGATCTTGTGCGCAAGGTGGCCGAGGCCGGACTGGCCCTTGATGTGGCCCTGCGGGTGCTGCTGCTCAAGCTCCCAGGATTCCTGGTGCTGTCCTTCCCGATGGCCACGCTGATGGCCACCCTGTTGGCCTACAGCCGCTTGTCCGGCGGCAGTGAACTGACGGCTCTGCGCAGCATCGGCGTTTCCACCAGCCGTTTCCTCGTCCCCGCCATCGTGCTGGCGGGTCTGATGAGCCTGCTGACTTTTGTCTTCAATGACGTGATCGTGCCGCCGGCCAATAGGGCCGGCTATGTGACCCTGCATCGGGCCATTGGCCGCAGCATCGACTCGGAGAAGGGAGAAAACATCATCTATCCCCGCTATGGACGGGTCACCGACGCCATCGACAACGACAAGGAACGGCTGACGCAACTGTTTTATGCCCGTGAATTCCGGCAGGGAGCCATGCGCGATGTGACGGTCCTTGATTTCAGCCGAGGGGGTCAGCGCCAGATGCTGCAGGCGGCCACGGCCCGTTTTGACCCTGCCAGCGGGCAGTGGGAATTTCGGAACGGCACCATCGTCAATTTTGGCGACCTGGACGGCAACACCACGACGGCCAAGTTTGACCGTTACCTCTATCCCTTGGTCAACGATCCACTTGAGCTGGCTGAACTTCCCAAGGATGCCAACAACATGACCGTGGCCCAGGCGCGGCAGGGCCTGCGGGTGCTGGAACGGGCCGGCGATCGCAAAGAAGCCCGCAAGTTGCGGGTTCGTATCCAGGAAAAGTTCTCCTTCCCGGCCATCTGTCTGGTTTTCGGACTCATCGGCGCCAGCCTCGGGGCTCGGCCCACCGGCCGCACCAGCCGCAGCCAAGGCTTTGGCATCAGCGTGCTGCTGATCTTCCTCTATTACCTCCTGGCCTTCGTCTCCAGCTCGCTGGGGGTCAAGGGCACCGTGGCGCCATTTGTCTCGGCCTGGTCACCCGTGGCCATCGGCCTGCTCGGTGGCCTCTGGCTGCTCCGGGGCGCCAGCCGCTGATTTAGACCTGTACGGTCCGGCTGGTCTCTGGTGTTCGACGATCCTGTTCTGCTGCTTGGCCTGCTGGCCTTTGCCAGCCTGCTGATGGCGCTTCCCCTGGCGTTCTGGTCCCTCTCGGGGGGGCGGGAAGGTCCGTCATCGCCGCTGGTGCGGGGCCTGGTGGTCGTGGCCAATCTGTTGCTGACCAGCCAGCTGCTGTTGCGTTGGATCGCCTCCGGGCACTTTCCGGTGAGCAACCTCTATGAATCCCTCTGCTTCCTGGCCTGGGGCTGCACCTTCACCCAGCTGCTGGTGGAACGCAGCTGGCCGTCACCCGTGGTGCCTGCGGCAGCAACACCCATGGCCCTGGTGAGCGTCGCGTTCGCCAGCTTTGCCCTGCCGGGATCGCTCCATGACGCCGCCCCCCTGGTGCCGGCCCTCCGGTCGAGCTGGTTGGTGATGCACGTGAGCGTGATCATGATGAGTTATGCCGCTCTCCTGGTCGGATCACTGCTGTCCATGGCCGTGCTGGTGGTGGACCGTGGTCAGGCCATTGATCTGCGCAGCAGTTCGATCGGGAGCGGTGGTTTCCGGCGTGCCATGGCAGGTTCCGTCGCCGTAATGGAGCCACAGACAGCCCCGCTTGAGCTGCGGCAGGTGACCATCCCTTTGGCTGAACGGCTCGACAGCCTGAGTTATCGCACGATCACCGTCGGGTTCATGCTGTTGACCGTGGGGATCATCAGTGGAGCCGTCTGGGCCAATGAGGCCTGGGGGAGCTGGTGGAGCTGGGACCCCAAGGAGACCTGGGCGTTGATCTGCTGGTTGGTGTACGCGGCCTATCTGCATGCTCGCCTGACCCGCGGCTGGCAGGGTCGGCGGCCGGCCCTGCTGGCCATGGCAGGTCTGGTCGTGATCGTCGTCTGTTACATCGGCGTCAACCTTCTCGGTATCGGCCTGCACAGCTATGGCTGGTTCTTCGACTAGTCGAAGGGGCGGCCCTAGGCCGCCACAGCCACGGGACGACGACTGTTGCGAATCCCCTCGATGGCACCTGCGTAGTCGGGGGCGTTGAACACCGCCGAACCGGCCACAAGGGCATTGGCCCCGGCCTCGATGAGCTGCCAGGCATTCCCTTCCTTGACGCCACCATCCACCTCGATCCAGGGGTCGAGACCCCGCTCATCACACATGCTGCGCAGGCGACGAACCTTGTCCACCGCTGAGGGGATGAAGCTCTGGCCACCGAAACCGGGGTTGACGCTCATGATCAGGATGATGTCGCAGAGCTCAAGGCAGTACTCCAGGGTGTCCAGCGGCGTGCTGGGGTTGAGCACCGCCCCGGCCTTCACCCCCAGGTCCCGGATCTGGCTGAGGTTGCGGTGCAGGTGAGGGCAGGCTTCCACCTGAACCGTGATGTGATCTGCCCCTGCCTTGGCGAAGTCGGCGACGTAGCGCTCGGGCTCCACGATCATGAGGTGGACATCGAGGGGTTTGCGGGTGACCGGCCGCAGGGCCTCGACGACCAGGGGACCGATGGTGATGTTGGGAACGAAGCGTCCGTCCATCACATCCACGTGGATCCAGTCGGCTCCGGCCTGGTCGACCGCCCGGACGTCGTCACCTAGACGAGAGAAGTCTGCCGAGAGGATCGACGGAGCGATGACGAGCGATTTCTGGGTCATGGCCTGGCCGTTGCGCCAGGGGATTGTACGGGCCCGGCCCGCCCATCTCGCTGATACAGTTGCGCGCGCCTCCGCCAGCGGGCAGGGGCCAAGCCGTTGTCCCTAGCCTCCCCCCCCTTGGACCGCACTCTCATCCAGGAAATTCTCGAAGTCGTCGAGCAGGCCGCCATTGCCTCTGCGCGACTGACGGGCCATGGCAAGAAAAACGAGGCCGATGAGGCCGCCGTTGAGGCCATGCGTGCCCGCATGGGGCAGATCGCCATGCAGGGTCGCATCGTCATCGGTGAAGGCGAGCGTGATGAGGCGCCCATGCTCTACATCGGTGAAGAGGTGGGCACCGGCACCGGTCCCGGCGTTGATTTCGCCGT
>CAZWFG010000121.1:0-6700 GCA_964632245.1 uncultured Synechococcus sp.
CCAGCAACATCTGCACCGCCCAGGTGCTGCTGGCGGTGATGGCCGGCTTCTACGCCGTGCACCACGGCCCCGAAGGCCTCACCGCCGTGGCCCGGCGGGTGCTGGTGCTTCGCCACGCCCTCGCCCTCGGCCTGGAACGGCTGGGGCTGTCCGTCGACCGCCGCCGCCCCGGCTTCGACACCGTCGTGGTGCATGATGCGGCCGCCGGCGAGCTGCTGCAGCGGGCCAGCGAGGCCGGCTTCAACCTGCGCCCCGTCGACGCGGGGACCCTGGCCATCAGTCTCGATGAACTGAGCGATGCCACCGAGGTGGCCTCACTGCTGCAGGTCCTGGCTCCCGCCGGGGCCCAGATCCCCTCTGTCGCCGGGTTGCTGGCCGATCTGCAGGCGGCCGCGGCTGCCCCCCTCGAGGCGGCTGCCCCCCCCGAGCAGGTGCTGCTGGCCACGGTGCCCCTGCGCCAGGCCCCGTGGCTGCGGCAGGAGGTGTTCCATCGCTACCGCAGCGAGACCGAACTGCTGCGCTACATCCAGTCCCTGGCCGCCCGCGATTTCTCGCTGGTGCACGGCATGATCCCGCTGGGGAGCTGCACCATGAAGCTCAATGCGGCCGCCGAGCTGCAACCGGTGAGCTGGCCTGCCTTCGCCGGCCTGCATCCCTTCGCCCCCGCCGACCAGACCGCCGGCTACCGGCAGCTGGTCGACGATCTCGAGCACTGGCTGGCCACCGTGACCGGATTCTCCGGCGTGTCACTGCAGCCCAATGCCGGCTCCCAGGGGGAGTACGCCGGCCTGCTGGTGATCCGGGCCTGGCACCGCAGCCGGGGGGAGGGCCATCGTGATGTGTGCCTGATCCCCACCAGCGCCCATGGCACCAACCCCGCCAGTGCCGTGATGGCCGGCCTCACCGTCGTGCCCGTGGCCTGCGATGACCAGGGCAACGTCGACCTGGCCGACCTGGAGGCCAAGGCGGCGGCCCATGCCCCGCGGCTGGCGGCAGTGATGGTCACTTATCCCTCGACCCACGGGGTCTTCGAGACCGGCATCCGCCGCATCGCCACCGCCGTCCATGCCCATGGGGGGCAGGTGTACCTGGACGGCGCCAACCTCAACGCCCAGGTGGGTCTCTGCCGCCCCGGCGATTACGGCGCCGATGTGTGCCACCTCAACCTGCACAAGACGTTCTGCATCCCCCACGGTGGCGGTGGTCCCGGAGTCGGCCCCATCGCGGTGGCGGCGCATCTGGTGCCGTTCCTGCCCGGCCATCCCCTGGCCGCCTGCGGCGGTGAGCAGGCGATCGGCCCGGTGTCGGCGGCCCCCTGGGGCAGCGCCGCCATCCTGCCGATCAGCTGGATGTACGTGCGCATGATGGGCGGTGCCGGCCTGCGCCGCGCCACGGCGGTGGCGCTGCTGGCCGCCAACTACATGGCCCAGCGGCTTGATCCCCATTTCCCGGTGCTGTACCGCGGCGCCGGCGGCCGTGTGGCCCACGAGTGCATCCTGGATCTGCGCCCCCTCAAGCGCAGCGCCGGCATCGAGGTCGATGACGTGGCCAAGCGGCTGATGGACTACGGCTTCCATGCCCCCACCGTCAGCTGGCCCGTGGCCGGCACCGTGATGGTGGAGCCCACCGAGAGTGAGTCGCTGGTCGAACTCGACCGGTTCTGCGACGCCATGATCGCCATCCGGGCCGAGGTGGCCGCGGTGGAGGACGGCCGTTCCGACCCCCAGGACAACCCGCTCAAACGAGCCCCCCACACCCTGGCCGCCCTGACGGCCGAGACCTGGGATCGGGCCTACAGCCGCCGCCAAGCCGCCTTCCCCGGCAGCGGCGGCGAAGACCGCAAGCTGTGGCCGGCGGTGGCCCGCATCGACAACGCCTACGGCGACCGCCACCTGGTCTGCACCTGTCCCAGCGTCGAGGAGCTGGCCCTGGCGGCCTGAGGCTCCGGCCGGCCGCCTTTATGTCCGGGCCAGTTGAAATTCAAGGATTTCTTCTTGTCGTGGGACTAGCTTGTCGTGCATCATCTGGTGCAACTCAGGCGGAACCCGCAGCCCCGCTGCACCTCCCTCCCGTTGCCTGACCCCTCCATGCCCAGCGACGATCGCCCCGGCCTCAAAAGCGTCCCCAGCACGGCTCCGGATCTGCCGTTTCAGCACCTGCTGGCCCGCGGTGAAACCGTGAGCATCGATGGCACCAATGTGGTGCGGGTTCCCTTCGGCGTCCGCCGCTCCCGCCGCGATCGCCCGGCCCGGCCCGACACCTGGGCCACCCTGGTGCTGCCGCTGCAGCGGCCCGATCCGACCCCGCCCCCTCAGGCGGCCTGACGCCATTCACTGATCTCGGGTTCCAACCGCCAGTCCACCAGGGCTTTCACGTCGGCAAGGGAACAGGCCGGTGCCCTGAAGGGCAGCACCCGCATGGGACTGCGTTCGGGCCGCACCAGCCAGCCCAGGTCCCCCTGGCGCAGCAGCACAAACCCGCGATACCTCACGATCCCCGGATCCAGGCCCACCGGCGGCTAACTGATGCTGGAGCCATTGGAGCGCCTCCGGCCGCAGGCTGCACGACACTGATGCGTTCGGTGACGAAACGCGATCAATAGCCGGCGCCGGTGCGGCGATGGTGAACGGCCGTCAGTCCCTGGTCATCCAGCAGACCGCCGGCGGCCACTTCGGCATAAAGAACCCAGTGATCGCCGCATTCCATGCGCTGCACCACCGTGGCCTCCAGCCAGGCCAGGGCATCGGGCAGCACAGGCTGGCCCCCCGGGCTGCGCTGCAGATCGAGCCCGGCGAAACGGTCGCTGCCAGGGGTAAACGGCTGCAGAAACTGCTTCATCGGACCCAGCTCGCGGCCCGCCGCCAGAACGTTGAGGGCAAAGCGATCGCCCACGTGCAGCAGTCCCTCCACCGCACGGTCGCGGGCCACCGCCACCGACACCGCCGGTGGCTGGAAGCCCGCCTGGCTCACCCAGCTGGCCACCATGGCCCCTTCGAGGGCGGTCTCACCCTCCCCACGGCGAGCGGTGAGCACACACAGGGAGCCGATCACCCGACCCAGGGCCCGCACGGCCGGGTCGCTGCGGCTTTCGTTCAGACCACCCCCGCGGTTGCCCTGCCGTCGCTGCCGCTGCCGCAGCTGACGGGCCAGGGCCGTGCCGGTCTCTTCACACTGGCGCAGGGTGGCGGGATCGGGGCTGAACTTGACCCGGATCGGAGCGAAGGCCATCGAGAACCCCCCGTCGGTGAGTTTCGACTCGAGCAGGTCGAGCGCCTCACCACTCCAGCCATAACTGCCGAACACCCCCACCGGTTTGTCGCGGTCACCCTCCGCCAGCACGGTGCCGAGGGCTGACACGATCGGTGTCGGTGCATGGCCCCCGAGGGTCGGGGAGCCGATCAGCAGGGCCTCGCAGGAGCGGATGGCGGTGGTCAGCTGATCGGCTTCGGCGAATTCGCAGTTGATGCTGGTGACCCGCACGCCGGCGCGGGCAATGCCCTGGGCGATGGCATCGGCAATGGCCGCCGTGTTGCCGTAGGCACTGGCGTACAGCAAGGCCACCGACTGGGCGGCCCGTTGCTGCCCCTCCCCCCAGCGTCGGTAGTCGGCCAGCAGGCTGCGCCAGCTTTCGCTCACCATCGGTCCGTGCAGGGGCAGCAGGCTGCGGATCGGCAGGCTTTCGAGCCGGTCCACCACCGCCTCCACCTGGCTGGCCATGGGGGCCATCAGGCAGTCGTAGTAGTAGCGCCGGTCTTCCTCGGTGCTGCTGCGGTTGGCCTCCGCCAGCACCGGTGTGCACACGTGGGCCGAGAAGAAGCGGCCACTGAGCAGCAACCCGCTGGCGGTGTCGAACGCGGCCAGAGCCGCCGGCCAGCGGGGGGTGGGCGTGGGCAGCAGGCGCAGCTCGCCGCCGTTCCAGGGCCGTGTTTCTTCGGTCTTCACCACCTGCAACGGGGGCAGCGGGGGTGGAGGCGGCGCCTCGTCCCCGGGCCGGCGCCGCTCCCACAGATCCTGCAGCAGTCGCCCGCCGGCATTGGACACCACCAGCTGCAGCTCGGGCCAGGGCCCCAGCAGCCGCTGCAGCAGTCCCACCCGGTTGGGGTTCACATCGCCCACCACCACCTGCAGCGGTGCCCCGGCGGGCAGCAGGGTGGCGAGGGCCTCAAGGAACGGGCCGGCGAAGGTGTCGCCCGGGGGATGCACCAGCACGGCCGGTGACCCTGGAAACAGCACCGTGTTGCTGCAGGTGCCGCGCTCGAGGGCGTATTCGACCTCAAAGCGGAGCCGCCGCGGGCTGAGGCCCCGCAGACAGTGGCTGCCATCCTCCAGGGGCAGGACCACCACCGAACGGTCGTCGCCGGTGGAGCCGGTGCTGCTGGCCATGGTCGAACGCTCGGTCGGGGGATCAGTAATGGTTGCCCACCTTGCGATGGTGGGTGGCGGTGCGCCCATCGGCGTCGGCGACGTTGCCGTTCTCAACCTCGGCGTAGATCAACCAGTGGTCGCCGCCTTCAAGCCGCTGCAGCACCCGGCAGTCGAGATAGGCCAGGGCTTCGGCCAGCACAGGACCGCCCCGGGCCACCTCCGCCAGCGTGGCGACGCCGGCAAAGCGGTCGGCACCGGGGGGGAAGCGGCGCAGGAAGTGGCGCAGCAACTGCTGATGATTGCCTTCCGCCAGCACGTTGAGCACGAAACGGTCGCCCACCTGCATCAGCGATTCGATGGCCCGGTCGCGGGCGACGGCGACCGTCAGCCCCGGCGGATCGAAGCTGGCCTGGCTCACCCAGCTGGCCACCATGGCGCCGCTACGGGCGGCCTCCCCATCGCCCTGGCGGGCCGTGACGATGTACAGGCCGCCGCTGAGCCGTCCGAGGGCCTTGTCGAGGTCGGCATCCAGGGCCTTCATGGCGGCGATCGCCTTGTCCCGCAGCAGCAGCTGACCCAGGTCGGTGCCGGCCTCCTCGCACTGCTGGAAGGCGGTGGCATCGGGCACCGTGCGGATGCGCAGCGGTGGGAAGGCTTCGGCATGGCCCAGATCCCGCAGCTGCTGGCCGATGGCGTCGATGGGTTCGTCATTGCCGCCGTAGGCGTCGTACAGGCCCACCGGCTGGCTGGGACGCAGGGCCGCCAGCACGGTGCCCCAGGCGGCCCGCAGGTCGCCATCGGGCCGGGCCGGCATGGTGGGCAGCACCACGGCACCGGCTTCGCCGATCAGAGCGGTCAGCTCCTGGGGATCGGTGCCGCGCAGATCCACCAGCTGCACCGGCAGGTCGGTCTTGCCGATGCCGCGGGCGATGGCCTGGCTGAGACGGTCGCAGAAGCCGTACTGGCTCAGGTAGGCCACGGCCGCGTAGCGATCACCTTTGCTGCGATCACGGCTCCAGCTGTCGTAGTCCCCCAGCCACAGCCCCAAGTGATGGCGCAGCAGCGGCCCGTGCCCCGTGGCGATGGTGGTCACCGCCGGCAGGGCCTCGAGGCGTTTGAGGGCCTGCAGCACGCTGCGCGCGTTGGGGCCCATCAGGCAGTCGTAGTAGAAGCGGAAGTCGGGGGCGATGGCCCCCGGGTCGCTGTCGAACACCTCATCGCTGCAGTAGTGCAGCCCGAAGGCATCGCAGCTGTAGAGCACCCCGGTGCCGTGGTCGTAACTGAAGATCGTGTCGGGCCAGTGCAGGTTCGGGGCACTCACGAACTCCAGCTTATGACCGGGGACGCTGCCCGCGGCGCTGCCCAGGGCCAGGCTGTCGCCGCTCTTCACCGCCCGGCTGCGGAACGGTCGGTGCACCTGATGCTCGAGGTAGTTGATCGCCACCTTCGAAGCCACCACCTCCAGATCAGGGTTGAGCTCCAGCAGGTCGGCCACCAGCCCCGAATGGTCGGGCTCGGTGTGCGACACCACCAGATGGTCGATGGCCCGCGGGTCGATCAGCTGCTGCAGCTGGGGCAGCCAGCTGTCGCGGAACTTGGCGTGGCTGGTGTCGACCAGGGCCGTGCGCTCGCCGCGGATCAAGAAGGCGTTGTAGGTGGTGCCGTTGCGCAGGCCGAACTCGATGTCGAACCGGCTGCGATCCCAGTCCTGCGACCGCAGGGTGGTGGTGTCGGCGGCGATCGGCGCCGTCTGCAGGCTCAGCCGCGGCGGTGCAGACGGGGACGCGACGGGGGACATGGCAACACCGGCAGCGACCCTGGAAATCTAGGGGCCTTCGCCGGGACGGCGGGTCAGAGCAGAGTCGACGTCTGCAGGGCCTGGACCCAGTGGTCGGCCATCACGCCGTAGCCCTGGGCCGTGGGATGGATGCCGCCCGCATCCAGCAGCCCTTCCAGAGGCGTGGTCAGGTTCACCGCCTGCACCAACATCCGCGGGGTCGACAGCGAGGGGGCGGTGTCGGTGATCCAACGGTTCAGGGCCAGGGCGTCGGCCGCCACCCTTGCGGTCTGGGTCGGTGGCCGCAAGGCGGGCAGGGTTCCGATCAGCACCGGCAATGGCGCCGTACCCGAGACGATCAACCGATCGAGGGTCTGCAGCAGGTTGCCGAGGGCTGCCGGGGTGGTGGCGGCGGTGGAGGCATTGAGGAGGTCGTTGGTCCCGATCAGCAGCAGCACGGCCACCGGATCTTCAGCACGGCTGACCTCTCGCAGGCTCCCCAGGGCTGCCGGCAGCAGGGCGGTCAGGCCGGCCACCGTCAGCCCGGGCACAGCCCAG
>CAZWFG010000122.1:0-6537 GCA_964632245.1 uncultured Synechococcus sp.
CACGGTGACCCGCAGGTCGAGGCCCGTGACCGGGTCAGGTTCGCCGAAGGGCACTGCCAGCAATGCCGGCAGCCAGAGGCTCCAGCCCCGGGCCAGGGCCGTGGCCGAGGTCACCAGCGCGGCCGCGAGGGTGATGCGCAGGGTGGTGAGGGGCCAGCGCAGCAGGGGCAGCAGCAGTCCGAGCCCAAGGCCGATCAGCAGCGGTGCCGGCAGATCGGCCAGCACCGGCAGACCGCTGAGCACCTTGTCATTGAAGGGTTCGTTGATGAGGCCGCGGGCCTGTTCCAGCAGGTAGGTGAGCCCGACGGCCAGCAGCCCCAGCAGCAGCACCAGGGCCAGGGCCAGGGGCCAGCCCCCCAGGGGCAGCAGCAGCGAAGATTCAGGCCGTCCGCCCCCGGGCCGTCGCAGGACCCAGCAGCGCTGCAGCTGCTGCAGCTGCAGGGGAACACCAAGCCCGAGCACCAGCAGAAACGCCAGCAGCTGGAAGCCCCAGCGGCGCAGCAGCACGCCGGCCAGGTCGAACTGGTGGAACCACGTCGCTTCGACCCACAACCTGGGCAGCAGCAGCACCAGCGCCAGCAGCAGGCCCGCCAGCAGCAGCAGTGGCGGCAGCAATGGCGGCAGTGATCGAGACAGCCGTCGGGAATGGGCCATGCCCAGGAGGCTAGGCAGAGCCACCCCGCTCCGGCCCGCATCAATTCCGATCACGACGGTCGGATAATCTTTGTGGTCCGTGGCGACGCTGCTAGCGTTGGCCCGTTCCGCCCAGGCGCCGTGACGAGCACCCTCACCCGCAGCCCCCTGCAGGGCCTGCGCTGCAAGGAATGCGGCCATGCCTACCCCGCCGCCGCCCGCCACGTCTGCGACGAGGTGTGTTTCGGACCCCTAGAGGTCGTCTACGACTACGACGCCATCCGCGCCCGCACCAGCCGGGCTTCCATCGAGGCCGGTCCCGCCTCGATCTGGCGGTACCGCGACTTCCTGCCCATCGAGGGGGACCCGATCGATGTCGGCACCGGCTTCACCCCCCTGCTCCAGGCCAACCGGCTGGCCCGCCGGCTGGGGTTGCGCCGGCTCTACATCAAGAACGATGGGGTCAACATGCCCACCCTCTCCTTCAAGGACCGGGTGGTGTCGGTGGCCCTCACCCGGGCCCGGGAACTGGGCTTCTCGACCGTGAGCTGTGCCAGCACCGGCAACCTGGCCAACAGCACCGCCGCCATCGCCGCCCATGCCGGCATGGACTGCTGCGTCTTCATCCCCGCCGACCTCGAGGCGGGCAAGGTGCTGGGCACCCTGATCTACAACCCCACCCTGATGGCGGTGCGGGGCAACTACGACCAGGTCAACCGCCTCTGCTCCGAGGTGGCCAACACCTATGGCTGGGGCTTCGTGAACATCAACCTCCGTCCGTATTACTCGGAGGGGTCCAAGACCCTGGGCTACGAAGTGATCGAGCAGCTGGGCTGGGAACTGCCCGACCACATCGTGGCTCCCCTGGCCTCCGGTTCCCTGTTCACCAAGATCCGCAAGGGCTTCGATGAATTTCTGAAGGTCGGCCTCGTGGATGAGAAGCCCGTCCGCTTCAGTGGCGCCCAGGCCTCGGGCTGTTCCCCCATCGCCCAGGCCTTCGAGGAGGGGCGCGACTTCATCAAGCCGGTCAAGCCCAGCACCATTGCCAAGTCGATCGCCATCGGCAACCCCGCCGATGGGCCCTATGCCCTCGACATCGCCCGTCGCACCGGTGGTTCCATCGCTGCCGTCAGTGATGAGGAGATCGTCGACGGCATCAAGCTCCTCGCCGAGACCGAAGGGGTGTTCACCGAGACGGCCGGTGGCACCACCATCGCCGTGCTGCGCAAGCTGGTGGAACAGGGGCGCATCAATCCCGACGAGACCACCGTCGCTTACATCACCGGCAATGGGCTCAAGACCACCGAAGCCGTGGCCTCCAGCATCGGCGAACCCTTCCTGATCGACGCCAAGCTCGACAGCTTCGAGAGTGCCTGGGAACGGGCCCAGTCCCTCCAGCGCGCCACCTGGGAGCCCGTCGACGTCTGATCCTTGTCCCGGCTTCGCCCTCTTCCGTTCCCCTGCTGTTCGTCTTTCCTTCTGGTGCCATGGCTGTTCAGGTTCTGATCCCCACCCCCCTGCAGAAGTTCACCAACAACCAGCCCACCGTCAGCCTTGAGGCCGATTCGGTGCAAGCCCTGGTTGGTGCCCTTGAAGAGCGCTTCCCCGGCTTCAGCAAGAGCCTCTGCGATGACACGGGCAAGTTGCGCCGATTCCTCAACATCTATGTGAACAGCGAAGACATCCGCTTTCTCGACAACGAGGCCACGGCCCTCGCCGATGGCGACGAGGTGAGCATCGTGCCTGCCGTGGCCGGGGGCTGAGCGGTGGCGAGCACGTCCACCGACGGGCAGATCTGGAGCTACTCCGAAGCGGCCAATCCGGTGCGCCGGGGGTTGAGCGAACCGCTGCGGCCCTGGTCCTGGCCTGCGTCCCTGCACGGGCCCGGCCCCACGGCCCGGCTGCCGCTGCTGCCCCCGCCCGAGCAGGGGCTCGAGGCGGAGGCCACCTCGCCCGCCCTGGCGGCGGCCTTTCTGCGGCTGCGCCAGGGTGAAACGCTGCTTCTGCCCGTCGGCTGGACGAGCCTGTTCCTCTATGTGCTCCAGGGGGAGGGGGAACTGAGCCCGGCGCCGGCGCTCCGCTGGGGCCGCGGCGATGCCCTGGTGCTGCCGGCCACGGCCGGGCTGATGGTGCGGGCCGCCAGCGATGCGGTCCTCTATGCCGTGGACGACGGGCCCCTGTTGCGCTGGCTCGGGGCCACGCCTGCCCCTGCGCCCCGGTTCGCACCCGTGCGTTTTGACGGTGCCACCCTGGAGCAGCGGTTGCGGCAGGTGGCCGGCGAGGGGGCGGCGGCCCGCGCCAACCGCGTCAGCATCCTGCTGGGTCATCCCGACCTGCCCACCACCCGCACGGTGAGCCCCAGCCTCTGGGCGATGCTGGGCCTCGTGGCCCCCGGTTCCGTCCAGGCCCCCCACCGCCATCAGTCGGTGGCGCTGGATCTGATTCTCACGGCCCCCCCGGGCTGTCACACCCTCGTCGGTGAGCGCCTCAGCCCCGAGGGAGAGATCGTCGATCCCCAGCGGATCGACTGGGAAGACGGTGGGGCCTTCCTCACTCCGGCGGGTTGGTGGCACAGCCACGTCAATCCGTCGGACCAGGAAGCCCGGCTGCTGCCGGTGCAGGATGCAGGTCTGCACAGCCATCTGCGCAGTCTCGACATCCGCTTCGCCGGTTGAAAGCTTTGCCGGTTGAAGGCTTCAGGCCGGGGTCAGGGCGCGCCGTTGCTCATCGGCCGCGACCAGTGCCCTGAAGGTCTCACCGCTGAGGGTTTCCTGCTCGATCAGCTGCTCGACCAGCTGGTCCAGCAGCGTCCGGCGGGGTTCAAGCATCGCCACTGCCCGCTCGAGGGCACTTCTGGCCATGCGCTGCACGGCTTCGTCGATCACGGTGGCGGTGCGGGCGGAGTAGTCGGGCTGCGGCCGCATCCAGTCACGACCCAGGAACACCTCGCCCCCATCCCGTTCCAGCGCCACCGGACCCAGCTCGGAGAAGCCATAGCGGGTGACCATCTCCCGGGCGGTGCGCGTGACCAGCTCCAGGTCGCTGCTCGCCCCCTGGGTCACCTCCGCCGGCCCGAAGACCAGCAGTTCGGCGGCACGGCCACCCATGGCCACCACCAGCCGGGCGTCGAGGTAGGCGCGGCTGATCAGTCCGCTGTCGAGGATCTCCTCGTCCGGGGTGGTGCGGGCGAACCCGCCGACTCCGTTGGCTCTGGGCAGCAGCGTCACCTTGTCGAGGGCATCGGCCGCCGGCAGCAGGGTGGTGAGCAGGGCGTGGCCCACCTCGTGGTACGCGATCAGGCGTTTCTTGGCGCTGTCCTGCAGCGGGCGGGCCGCCAGGCCCATCGTCACCCGTTCGAGGGCATCGTTCATCGCCTGCTCGTCGATGGCAGTGCGTTGCCGCCGGGCGGTGAGGATCGCAGCCTCGTTCACCAGGTTGGCCAGATCGGCACCAGAAAAGCCGGGGGTCCGGCGGGCCCACAGCGCCAGGGACACATCCTCCCCCAGGGGGCGTGTGCGGGCATGCACCCCGAGAATCGCCTCACGGCCGCGGCGGTCGGGCAGTTCCACCTGGATCTGGCGGTCAAAGCGTCCCGGCCGCAGCAGGGCCGTGTCGAGCACGTCGGCACGGTTGGTGGCGGCGAGCAGGATCACGCCCGAGTTGTCCTCGAACCCGTCCATCTCGGTGAGCAGCTGGTTGAGGGTCTGCTCCCGCTCGTCATTGCCACCGCCGATGCCGGCCCCCCGCTGGCGGCCCACCGCATCGATCTCGTCGATGAACACGATGCAGGGCGCCTTGGCCTTCGCCTGGCGGAACAGATCGCGCACCCGGCTGGCGCCGACCCCCACGAACATCTCCACAAACTCGGAGGCCGAAATGGAGAAGAACGGCACCCCGGCCTCGCCAGCGATGGCCCGGGCCAACAGGGTCTTGCCGGTGCCCGGCGGTCCCACCAGCAGCACCCCGCGGGGGATCCGGGCCCCGATCGTGGTGAAGCGCTGGGGCTCCTTGAGGAAGGCCACCACCTCTTGCAATTCGATCTTGGCCTCGTCGATGCCGGCCACGTCCTCGAACCGAACGGCCAGGCTGCCCTCCGGCTGCAGGCGGGCCTGGCTGCGCCCGAAGCCCAGGGCCTTCTGGGCCACGGACGCCGACCGGCGCAGCAGCAGCACCAGCAGACCGATCAGCAGCACCCCGAGCAGGGCATTGGTCAGCACCGCCGCCATGGCGCCCTCCTCGGGGTCGTAGCGCACCGTGAATGGCACCCCGGCAGCTTCGGCGACCCGTGGAATCTGCGGGTCGTTGCTGAACACGGCCACCCGGGCCGTGCGGCCGTCCTTTAACTGGGCCTGAACAAGGTCCTCGCGGGGGTAGAGGGTCATCTCCTTGACCTGCCCGTCCTTGAGGGCCCTGAGGAGATGGCTGTAGGTGATCTTCACCGCCGGCTGGTCTCCCTTGGCCACAGTCAATCCTTGCTGTTTCCAGCCTAGCGATTGACGAAGGCCACCCCGGCATCAGAGACTTTCCGTTTGGCAGTCAGGATCCCGGGCGATGGCCGTACCCAAGAAGAAAACCTCCAAGGCCAAGCGGAACCAGCGGCACGCCGTGTGGAAGGGGCAGGCACGGGTGGCCGCGGCCCGGGCCCTGTCCCTGGGCAAGGCGGTTCTGAGTGGCCGGGCCCAAGGCTTCGTCTACCCGATGCCCGACCAGGACGACAGCGACGAGTGAGCGGCGGCCATTGCTGCCTGGAGACGAGTTTGGCCGTCAAGAGCCGAGTTTGAAGGCTTCCTGGACGACCGCAAAAACAGCGCCGATGCGCAGATTGTCGAGCACCGTCCAGGCCAGGCCGGGCTGCTCGCCCGCATAGCGACCGCGAAGCCGCACGAGCGCCTCGGTGCCCAGCAGCATCAGCAGGGCTCCGAGGCTCTGGAGTTTGGCCAGGTTGACGAAAATGGAGGCCACATTGCTGCCCAGGTAGGCCCCCAGCAGCAACGCCAGCAGACCGATGCTGCGGTTCCTCCAGCTGCCGCGCAGCCACCGCTCCAGGGGCTGGGCCAAGCGCTGCAGCAGCGCATTCCAGCGGGTCGATTGCAGCTGCGTCATGGCCGGGCGTGCAGACGGCGCAGATCGTCGAGTCCAATCGGCCTGCCCAGTATCCCGGACTCCAGGTCATCCACCAGGGCGACCGCCCCGGCCAGGGGCGCTGACTCTGCCCCGCAACGGGTGATCAGCACCGCCAGGCCCGCCGCCCGGGCGGCCTGGAGGCCGGCCGCTGAATCCTCGATGGCGAGGGCACGGTCGGCGGTCAGATCCAGCGCCGTGAGGGCTGTGCGGTACGCAGCCGGATCCGGTTTCTTGGCGATCACATCCTCCCCGCAGATCCAGTGCTCGAACAGCGGCGCCATCCAGGGGTGGCCCTCCAGCAGGGCAGCGACGGCGGCACGGCTGCTGGTGGTCACCACCGCCTGGCGCAGGCCGGCGGCCGCCGCCTCCCGCAGCAGGCGCTCCACTCCGGGGCGCAGGGGCAGGCCGTCCTGCTGCAGCCGTTGGCGGTACAACGTCGTTTTCTGTGCATGCACGCGGCGCACCCACCCCTCGGGATCCCGGCGGGCCTCCGCCGGCCAGTCCTCGCGGGTCTCCATCCAGGCCCGCAGCCGTTCGCGGCCGCCGCCCACCCGCAGCAGGCGGGCATAGACGGCCCGCGACCAGTGCCATTCGCAGCCGGCAGCGGCGAAGGCGGCATTGAACGACGGCCGGTGGCCCTCCTGCTCCGTGTCGGCCAGGGTGCCGTCCACGTCCCAGAGCAGGGCGTCGAGGCTTGCCATCATGGCCGGCGGGTGAGGCGCACCCTAGGTCTCCATCGCGTGTTCCCTTGACCCATCCCCACAATCCCGATCCGGTCTG
>CAZWFG010000123.1:0-6426 GCA_964632245.1 uncultured Synechococcus sp.
GGGGATCCACCAGCAGGGGGGCGAGCAGCCAGTGGGCGGGCGCCCGCAGGCCCCTGTCGCCGCTCCCGTCGTCAGCGTCCGCAGCGGTGAGGCTCCGCAGTCGTCCGTCGACGAGGCGCACATCGGCACGACGCAGGGGCTGGCCTGGCCCCTCCAGCACCCGGATCCCCCGCAGCAGCGTCACAGCGCTCCGGCGGCCGTGCGATCGAGGACACCACCCAGGTGGCCGGTGAGGTTCAGGCAGGCCACCACCGGCGGGCCGGCCGCCGGGCCGTAGTCGATGACGCTGACGCCACCGTTGCCCTGCTTGACGGCCCAGATGTCGGCGGCACCGAGCCCCAGCAGATGGCAGAGGATGGTCTTGTTGACAGCGTCGTGGGCGACCACCAGGGCGGTCTCGCCTGGATGCAGGCCGTCGGCGATCCGCTGCCAGCTGTGCACCGACCGCTCCCACACCTGCTGAATGGTCTCGCCACCGGGCATCTGCACCCGTTCTGGCGCGGTCTGCCAGTCAGACAACAGCTGGGGCCAACGGTCGCGGATGTCCTCCTCGAGGCAACCCTCCCACTCGCCGTGGGCGATCTCCACCAGCCCGCCGACGCTGGTGAGCGGCACCGGCCGCGGTTGATGGGCCAGGATCGATTCGGCGGTCTGCCGAGGCCGGGCCATCGAACTGGTGTAGGCCCGGTTCAGGGTTTCGCCCGCCAGGAAGCTGCCGGCTGCAGCGGCCTGGGCCTTGCCGCGCTCATTCAGGGGGATGTCAATCTGCCCCTGGAAGCGCCCTTCCCGGTTCCAGTGGGTCTCGCCATGGCGCACCAACAGCAGGCGACGGCCGCCGCGGAACCGGGGAAGAGGGTCCCCCAGGTGCCCCTGGGCGTTGAGGGACTCGATCTGCACCTGCGGTCCCCGGTCGCCGCCGGGGCGCACGTTGAGCACCGACAGGGAGGCGTTGTCGAGCCGGTAACGGCCGAAGGCGCTCGCGGGCAGACCCAGGGCCGCCAGCAGCAGGCAGCGGAGGATGCCGTTGTGGGCCACCAGCAGAACGCTGTGCTCCCCGTCCGGGGGATGGCTCTGCAGCAGCTCGCCCCACAGGTCCTGGGCCTGCTGATGCAACTCCAGCAGCGGCCGATAGCTGCGGCCGTCCTGGCGCTGCAGTTCCAGCTCCTCCGGCCGGCTGGACCAGAGCTGCTCTTCGGCGGGGTGGCATCGGCGCAGGTCGTCACGGCCCAGGCCGGTCCAGGGTTCGAGATCGATTTCCAGCAGACCGTTGCTGGGACGCAGCGCCGGACCGGCCCCACGGGCTTCGAGCAGCAGTTCGGCGGTGCGGCGGGCCCGCTGCAGGGGGGAACACCAGACGGCCGTCACGGGCACCTCCCGCAGGGCTTCCCCCAGCTGGCGGGCCTGCTGCTCCCCCTGGGGCGACAGCAGGGAGCGGTCATCCCGTCCCTGGATCCGACCCTCGAGGTTGTAGGTGCTCAGACCGTGACGGGCCAGCAGGATCCTGGTGGTCACGCGTCTGTGGCTGCAGTGACGGCCATCGTAGGAGAGGGCTCCGGGGCCCCGGACCTGACGGGGGTCACAATGCACCCTGCCGCCTCTGCAGACCGGGTGACGACGAGCGAGGGCAAGCGCCCACCGGCCCCGTGGATCCCCCTGCTGGCCTGGCTGAGCCTGGTGCTGGCCGCCCTGGTCTGGGGGGCCTCCCTGTGGCAGAGCCTGGAGCGGGCTTCGGTGGGGGATGCCCTCGTCACCCGCCAGCTTGAACTGGAGGCCCTGGTGCAGCAGAGTCCCGCGGCCGCTTCCCTGGCCCCCTTCGGGATCGAGGGGGCCGACCAGCGTCTTCTGGATCACCTCGGATCGCTGCCCGAGGCCAGCACAGCCCCGGTGCTGATTGAGCGGGCCGTGCTGGAGCAGCACCTGGGCCAGGGCGAGGCCGCCCGCCGTCACCTCGCCAGGGCCCGGGATCTGGGCGATCGCGAGCAGCAGGAGCTGAGCCGTCAGCTGCTCGCACCCTCCGGTCGGCCCCAGCGGCTGCCAGCCCGTCCGCTTTATCGGCAGCTGATCTGCGCCGGCCTGGACCAGCCCGCTCCCGCCTGTCCCACCCGCGCGGACCTGCGCCTGGCGGGGCTGCGGCTGCTGCTGATCAATCTGCTGCCACTGCTGGGGGTGATCAGCGGCTCCGCCCTTGCCCTGCGCCTGCTGTGGCAGGTGCGGCGAGGACGGCTGCCCGCGGGCCCGCCCCTGCAGGGGCCCGACCTGGCCCCCTCGGAACTGCTGCTGATCCTGGCCGGCGGCTTCGTGGTGCTCGGCCAGATCGTCATGCCGCTGCTGGTGCTGCCAGGGGTGCAGCCGGCCCTGGAGGCCGCTGCGCTCACCCCGGCGGCCCGGGACGCTGCGGGGGTCGTGCTCATCTACGTCGCCTCAGGCCTGCCGGCGCTGACCCTGCTCGCCCTGCTGCTGCGGGGCCGGGGGCCGGCTCCGGAGGGGGGCTGGCTGCAGTGGCGTCCGGCCCCCCTGTGCCTGGTCCAGGGGCTGCGGGGGCTGCTGCTCAGCCTGCCCGTCGTCGCCCTGAGCGGTTGGCTGGTGGAACAGCTGTGGCCTGATCTCGGCGGCAGCAATCCGCTGCTGCAGCAGGTGCTCGACAGCCGCGATCATCTGGCCCTCGGCCTGCTGGCCCTCACCGCGATCGTCGTGGCTCCCCTGTTCGAAGAGCTGCTGTTCCGGGGGGTGATGCTGCCGGTGATCGGTCGCACCTGGGGGCCCCTGCCGGCCGTGGTGGCCAGTGCCCTGGTGTTCGCCCTGGCGCATCTCAGCTTCAGCGAGGCCCTGCCGCTGCTCGCCCTGGGGCTGGTGCTGGGCTGGTTGCGGCTGCAGACCGGCAGGCTGTTGAGCTGCACGTTGATGCATGGCCTCTGGAACGGTTTCACCTTTCTGAATCTGGTGCTGTTGGGCAGCTGACCCTTGACGGGGCGGCATGCGGGTGATTCCCTGGCGCATTGCCTGTCCAGCGCAGCCGTGGTCGCTGTCAACGTCGCCCATCGACCCAGCCCGACCCGCCCGGTCGAGAGCCATGGGCGCCGACAGCGTCGCAGCCTGGTGGCCGAGCGCCGTCAGCTGAGAAAGCAGCGGTCCTTCGAGGTTCTGCAGGGCACCCTCTCGGCCCGGCGGGTCGAGCGGCAGGCCCCCTGGCTGGCGGGGCTGCATCGGGTGGCCGACGGCACCCTGCTGGCCGTGGGCATCACCGGAGCGGTGCTGGCAGGGCTGACGTTGCACTGGCAAGCCCGCTGGAGCAGCGATTTCAGCGATCTTCGGGCGGCCCAGGAGCTGGAGCACCGCGTCACCGAATCGATTGCCTCCCTCGAGCAGTACCACCTGCAGCGGGCCCGCCGACCGGGGCTGCTCGTCGCCACCCGCAGCCGCGATCTCGTTTTCCTGCCCCAGCCCCCCGCCGCCCCCGGCACCGGCACGACGGTCCAGCCCCCCCTGGACTTCAACCGGCTGGCCAGCGGCTACTGAGACTGTCCTTGGCCCGTCGTCCCCCCCAGCCGGCCCGCCGGCCCGCCAGTGCCCGCCACGCCCGCGGTTCGACTCCCGTCCCCTTGCAGCCGGTGCCAGCGGGTCGGCTCAAGCTTGTGCTGGCGGTGCTGCTGCTGGCCCTTGGGGGCCTCGCCGGCCGGCTCGCCTGGCTGCAGGTGGTCGCCGCCGACGGCCTGGCCACCCGGGCCCGCCAGGTGCAGACCGAGCGCATTCCGCCCCTGGGTCGAAAGCGCAGCATCGTCGATCGCAACGGCCGCCTGATCGCCTTCGATGAAGAACGGGTGACCGTCTGGGCCCACCCCCGCTATTTCCGCTTCCACGACCCCAACGATCCCAAGGACGCTGATCCCAATCGCCGTCGCCGGCCCATCGAAGTGGCCCGCCGGCTCGCCCCGGTGCTGGGTGTCGATGCCAACGAACTGATGCGCCGCATGGGTGACCGACCCTCGGGGATCCGTCTGGCCACGGATCTCGAACCTTCCCTGGCGCGGCGGGTGCGGGAGCTGGCCATCGACGGCATCGACCTCAGCCCCGGCCCCCAGCGCCTCTACCCCCAGGGCTCCCTGTTCGCCAATGTCGTGGGCTTCCTCAACCTCGACCGTGTGCCCCAGGCCGGTCTCGAACAGAGCCGGGACACCGACCTGCGCAGCCAGGAAAGCACCATCGGCCTGCGCCGCACCGCCGATGGTGTGCCCCTGCCCGATGGCCTCAATGCCGGCATGCTCTACCGCGATGATCTGCGGCTGCAGCTGACCCTCGACACCCGCCTGCAGCGGGTGGCTCAGCTGGAGCTGGCTAGGGCCGTGCGCCACTGGCATGCCAAGCGGGGGGCGGCCATCGTCATGGATGCCCGTAACGGTGAGCTGCTGGCGCTGACCTCGGTGCCCACCTACGACCCCAACCGGTACTGGTCCTTCTCGCCCTCCCTGTTCCGTGAATGTTCGGTGCAGGACCTCTACGAACCCGGTTCGACCTTCAAGCCCATCAACCTGGCGATCGGTCTGCAGGAGAAGGTGCTCAACGCCCACACCATGGTTGATGACATCGGCCAGCTGCAGATCAGCGGCTGGCCCATCTTCAATGCCGACCGTTCAGGCCACGGCACCATCGACCTGGCCACGGTGCTGCAGGTGTCCAGCAATGTGGGCATGGTGCAGGCGATGCGCCAGCTCAGACCCTCGCTCTACTGGGACTGGTTGCACAAGATCGGCATCGACGGGGCGCCGCAGACCGACCTGCCCGGGGCGGTGAGCGGCCAGCTGAAGGACCGGGCCACGTTCCTCGAGAACCCCATCGAACCCGCCACCGCCGCCTTCGGTCAGGGGCTGGCCCTCACCCCCCTCAAGGTGGTGCAGCTGCACGGGATGCTGGTCAATGGCGGTCGTCTCGTGGATCCCCACATCACCCGCGGGCTGCGGACCGGTGATGCCCTCGGTGGCCCGGCCCCCGCAGGCGGCCGCCAGCTGCTCGATCCGGCGGTGTGCCGCCAGGTGCTGGCCTGGCTCGAGACAGTGGTGCAGAAGGGCAGCGGCAAACCGGCCCAGGTGCCTGGGTACCGCATCGGTGGCAAGACCGGCACCGCCCAGAAGGCGGCCAACGGCGTCTACATCCCCGGGGCGCGCATCACCAGCTTCGTGGCCCACCTGCCCATCGATGATCCGCGTTATGTCGTGCTCGTGGTGGTCGATGAACCCCAGGGGGGCAACGCCTACGGCTCGACCGTGGCAGCTCCTGTGGCCAAGAGCATCATCGAATCTCTGCTGGTGATCGAACAGATTCCGCCATCCAGGCCCGCCACCGGTCGCCCTGGCTAGCTTGACGGTGACCCCGCCCCTGCTCCCGTGGCGTCCCTGCTCGACCAGCTCTCCAGCATGACCGTGGTGGTCGCCGACACCGGCGACCTGCAGGCCATCCAGACTTTCACGCCGAGAGACGCGACCACGAACCCGTCGCTGATCCTCGCGGCGGCCCAGATTCCCGCCTACCAGGGACTCATTGACGAAACCCTGCGGGCCTCGCGCCAGCTGATCGGCCCGGCCGCCCCTGCCGAGGATGTCGTCAGCGAGGCCCTCGACGAAATCTGCGTCACCTTTGGCCGCGAGATCCTGAAGATCGTTCCCGGCCGTGTCTCCACGGAGGTGGATGCCCGCCTCAGCTACGACACCGAGGCCACCATCGCCAAGGCCCACAAGCTGATCGGCCTGTATCGGGATGCCGGCATCGCCAGGGAGCGGGTGCTGATCAAGATCGCTTCCACCTGGGAAGGCATCAAGGCCGCCGAGCAACTCGAAAAGGACGGCATCCACTGCAACCTGACGCTGCTGTTTGGCTTTGCCCAGGCGGTGGCCTGCGCCGAAGCGGGGGTGACCCTGATCTCTCCGTTCGTTGGTCGCATCCTCGATTGGTACAAGAAGAGCACCGGCCGCGACAGTTACCCGGGCCCCGAAGATCCCGGCGTGATCTCGGTGACGAAGATCTTCAATTACTACAAGACCCACGGTTACCGCACCGAGGTGATGGGGGCCAGCTTCCGCAACATGGAGGAGATCGTCGAACTCGCCGGCTGCGACCTGCTCACCATTTCGCCGACCCTGCTCGACCAGCTGCGGCAGGGCGAGGGGGAACTCGTGCGTCGCCTCGATGCCGCCAACCCTGCCGCCAGCGAGGCTCGCATCAGCATGGACCGGGAGCTGTTTGATCGGATGATGGCCGACGACACCATGGCCCACGAGAAGCTGAGTGAGGGCATCCAGGGCTTCAGCAAGGCCATCGAAACCCTTGAGGCGCAGCTGGCCCACCGGCTCGCGGTGCTCGAGGGGGGGGCGGCCTTCACCCATGCGGCCCAGGAGATCTTCCTGCTCAATGACCTCGACGGCGACGGCTGCATCA
>CAZWFG010000124.1:0-6423 GCA_964632245.1 uncultured Synechococcus sp.
CACCAGGGCCATGTTGTAGAGGATGAAGGCCCGGTCGTTGGGGTCCTCCTCCAGCCGCAGGGCCTCTTCGTAGTTCTCGAGGGCCTCGGCGTAGTCCCCGTCGCCCTGGGCGCTCATCCCGTCGCGGTAGTACGCGAAGGCCTCCTTGGCCCGCGGATTGGTGGGCAGCAGCTTCAGGATCAGGTCGGCCATCACCGTGAAGCTCTTGTCGATGAAGTTGTCGTTGCGCTGGCTGCGGGGCACGGTGGGCGGAAGCTGGTACAGCGGCTCCAGTGTGACCCGTCTGTGCCCGGCCTAGCCTGGGCCATGGCTTCGGATGCTCTGCTGCTCGAAATCGACGGGCTCCGCTGCGGGGGCTGCGTCGCCGCCGTCGAACGGCGCCTGCGGGGCCAGGCCGGTGTGCGTGACGTGAGCATCAACCTGCTCACCCACACCGCCTGGGTGGCCCTGCAGGAACCGCCCCCCGCCGTCGAGGGGCTGCTGGAAAGCCTGGCCGATCTCGGTTTCCCCGCCCGGCTGCGGGGGCAGCATCAGCCGGAGGCGCCGACCCCCTCTGCGCATTGGCGCACCTGGAGGCCCCTGCTGGTGGCCCTGCTGCTGCTGCTCGTGAGCAGCGCCGGCCACCTGGCCATGGCCGGTCCCCTGGCCGACATGCGGCTGCATGGCGTGGTGGCCACCCTTGCCCTGGCCGGCCCCGGCCGGCTGATCCTGCAGCGGGGCTGGCAGGGGCTGCGGCGGGGCCATCCGGGCATGGACAGTCTTGTGGGTCTGGGGCTGACCAGCGCCTGGAGCGCCAGCCTGGTGGCCCTGGTGTGGCCCGCCGTCGGCTGGTCGTGCTTCTTCAACGAACCGGTGATGCTGCTCGGGTTCGTGCTGCTGGGGCGTTTTCTCGAGGAGCGGGCCCGGCACCGCAGCGGCCGCGCCCTGGAACGCCTCGCGGGCCTGCAGCCCGACCAGGCCCTGCTGCTGCTCGGTGACGGCCCCCCCCGCCCGGTGCTGGTGGGGGCCCTGCGCCCCGGAGACCGCCTGCGCCTGCTGCCCGGCGATCGGGTGCCGGTCGACGGTCGGGTGCTGCAGGGGACCTCCAGCGTCGATGTGTCGGCCCTCACCGGTGAACCGCTCCCGCTGACGGCGGCCCCGGGGACGGAACTGGCGGCGGGCAGCCTCAACCTGCAGGCGCCCCTCGATCTGGAGGTGCTGCGGGACGGGGGCAGCTCGGCCGTGGCGCGGATCATCGCCCTGGTCGAACGGGCCCAGGCCCGGCGGGCGCCGATCCAGGCCCTGGCTGACCGCTGGGCGGGACGGTTCACCTGGATCGTGCTCGGTCTGGCCCTGGCCACCTTCGTGTTCTGGTGGCTGTGGGGCACCCAGCTGTTCCCTGAGGTGCTGCAGGGCCTGGCCCATGGCCACGGCCACCATCGCAGCCTCGGCGCCGGCGCCGACACCCCCCTGGCCCTGGCCCTGCAGCTGGCCATCGCCGTGCTCGTGGTGGCCTGCCCCTGCGCCCTCGGCCTGGCGACCCCCACGGCCGTGACGGTGGCCAGTGGCCGTGCCGCCGAGCGGGGTCTGCTCTTCCGCGGCGGCGATGCCATCGAGATGGCGGCCCGGGTGCGCCATGTGCTGTTCGACAAGACCGGCACCCTCACCGTCGGCCGGCCGCGGTTGGTGGACCGGCTCGTGCTGGCGCCAGACCTGACGGCCGATGGGCTGCTGCAGCGGGCGGCGGCCCTCGAGCAGCACAGCCGCCATCCGCTCGGCTGGGCCCTGCTGCAGGCGGCCGAGGAGGTCCCCCTGTCCCTGCCCGCCTGCCGTGGTGACCGCAGCCTGCCGGGGGACGGGGTCAGCGGTGTCGTCGAGGGGGTCAGCGGCGTTCTGCGGCTGGGCCGCCCCGACTGGGTGGGGGGCCTCGGGCCGGTCGCCGCAGCCTGGAGGGCTCGCCACGAGCTGCAGGGGGCGACCGTCGTCGCCCTGGCCTGCGGCGATGACCTGCTCGGGCTGCTGGCGATCTGCGATGCGCCCCGGGCTGATGCCCGTTCGGCCCTCGGGCAGCTGCGGCAGATGGGATTGGGGCTGGGGGTGCTCAGCGGGGATCGGCAGGGACCCGTGGTCCGCCTGGGCGAGGCCCTGGGGATCCCGGCGGCGGCCCTGGCCTGGGAGCTGCGCCCTGCCGACAAGCTGGCTGCCGTCGAGGCCGGACCGCGTCCCCTGGCGATGGTGGGGGATGGCATCAACGACGCCCCGGCCCTGGCCGCGGCCGACCTGGGGGTGGCCATCGGCACGGGCACACAGATCGCCCAGGACACGGCCGATCTGGTGGTGCTGGGTGAGCGACTGGAGGCGGTGCCGGAGGCCCTGCGCCTGGCCCGTGGCTGCCTGGCCTGTGTGCGTGCGAACCTGGCCTGGGCCTTCGGCTACAACCTGGTGGTGCTTCCCCTGGCCGCCGGGGTGCTGTTGCCCCGTTATGGCGTGCTGCTCACGCCGCCGCTGGCGGCCCTGCTGATGGCCCTGAGTTCGATCACGGTGGTGCTGAACGCCCTGCTGCAGCGTCCCGTCGCCCGATGAGGGGGCGCTTCCTGGTGCTGGAAGGCATCGACGGCTGTGGCAAGACCACGCAGCTGCGTGCCCTGGCCGATTGGTTGCCCGGCAGTGGCCTGATGCCGCCGGCCGCCCGGCTGGTGTGCACCCGCGAGCCGGGGGGCACCCCCCTGGGCCGGGCCCTGAGGTCGCTGCTGCTGCAGCCCCCCGAGGGGGCGGCGCCGGAGCCCCGCGCGGAACTGCTGCTCTATGCCGCCGATCGCGCCCAGCATGTCGAGACCCTGGTGCGGCCGGCCCTGGCGGCAGGCCACTGGGTGCTCAGCGATCGCTTCAGTGGTTCGACCGCGGCCTATCAGGGCAATGGGCGTGGCTTTGATCCAGGGCTGATCGCCAGCCTGGAAGGCATCGCCACCGGCGGCCTGCGCCCCGACCTCTGCATCTGGCTTGATCTGCCGCCGCCCCTGGCCTGGAGCCGCCGCCAGGCCGAGGGCAGCCCGGAGGACCGCATCGAGGCCGAAGGGCTGGCCTTTCTGGAACGGGTGCGCCAGGGGTTTGCCGGCCTGGCCGAGGGGCCCGGCTGGCGGCGGCTGGCGGCTGAAGGGTCCCCGGAGGAGGTGCAGATGGCCCTGCGGACCCTGCTGCGGCAGGCACTGGCATGAGCGCCGGTGCCCCCCGGGGGCTGTTCGCCGATGTGGTCGGCCAGCCCCTTGCCGTGCAGCTGCTTGAGGCGGCCCTGGCCAAGGGACGTCTGGCGCCGGCCTATCTGTTCGTCGGTCCGCCGGGGGTGGGCCAGCGGTTGGTGGCGCGCCGTCTGCTGGAGGGACTCTGCGGCGGCCCGGATCCGGCCCTGCGCCGCCGCATCGCCCTTGAGAACCATCCCGATCTGCTGCAGGTCGAACCCACCTACAGCGACCGCGGGCGGCTGGTGCCGGCCTCGAAGGCCCGCGGGGAGGGACTGCAGCCCAAGGCGCCGCCGCAACTCAGGCTGGAGCAGGTGCGCGAGCTGGCGGGGTTTTTGGCCCGTCCGCCCCTGGAGGCTCCCCGGTCGCTGGTGCTGATGGATGGCCTCGAACGCCTGGCTGAGGCACCGGCCAATGCCCTGCTGAAGACCCTGGAAGAGCCAGGGTCGGGCCTGCTGATTCTTCTGGCCCGGTCCCGGGACCAGTTGCTGAGCACGATCGTCTCCCGCTGCCAGTGCATCCGTTTCCGGCCCCTGGCCCCCGCAGAACTGGCTCAGGTGCTGCCCGATCCACCCCTGGAGGGGGAGCCGCCGGCGCTGCTGGAGCTGGCGGGAGGGTCCCCCGGTGCCCTGCGGGAGCACCGGAGCCGCTGGGCTGAACTGCCACCGGGGTTGCTGGAGCGGTTCTTGCCGCCACCGCAGCAGCCCCTCGACTGCCTGGCCCTGGCCCGGGACGTCACGGAGGCCGTGGAAACGGAACAGCAGCTGTGGCTCGTGGAGCTGCTGCAGCTGATGCTCTGGCGACAGCATCCTTCTGCCCCCGTGCAGCGGCGGCTGGAGCAGCTGCGCCGCCAGCTGCTGGGCCATGGGCAGCCCCGCCTGGCCTGGGAGGTGACCCTGTTGCGGCTGGCAGGCCTGGGGTCAGGCTGATTGCTGCTGCAGGCGGAAATCGGCCATGCGACGGCTCAGTTCATCCAGCTGGGAGCCGGTTGGAAGTTCAAGGCAGTAGCCGGCCCCGTAGACGGTCTTGATGAACTGGGGTTTGCGTGGATCGGGCTCCAGCTTGGTGCGCAGATGGCGGATGTGCACGCGGATGGTCTCGATGTCGTCGTCGGGTTCGTAGCCCCAGACCTCCTTGAGGATCAGTGAGGGGGCCACCGTCTGACCGTGGCGCTGCAGCAAGCAGTGCAGCAGTTCGAACTCCAGGTGGGTGAGCCGCACCGGCTGCTCAAACCAGATGGCCTCGAAGCGTTCGGGCACCAGGGTGATGGGACCGAAGTTGAGGATTTCCGAATGTTTGCTGGAGAGGGGGGCGCGGTCGCTGCGTCGAAGCAGCGCCTTCACCCGTGCCAGGAATTCTTCGAGTTCAAAGGGCTTGGTGAGGTAGTCATCTGCGCCCGAATTGAAACCCGTCACCTTGTCCTTGGTGCCCCCGAGGGCCGTGAGCATGAGGATCGGGATCTGGGCCGTGCGGTCGTCACGGCGGAGCCGCTGGCAGAGGGTGAGGCCGTCCACCCGCGGCAGCATCAGGTCGAGGACCACCAGGTCTGGTGTGTATTGCAGGGCGAGGGCCTGACCCTTGATGCCGTCTTCGGCCTTCTGCACGTCGAAACCAGCGTGCTCGAGGGTGCCGGCGACCAGCTCGCGCATGTCCCGGTCGTCTTCGATGAGGAGAATGCAGGGCTTCATCGCAACGGGCGGAGGGCGTGGGAGATGGAAGGCGTTTCAAGGGATCCTTCTTTGGAACTATAGAGAGAAAGCGAATGATCAGCTCACCCGTGACTGGGGGAGATAAGCATTTCCCTGCAGCCACGTGAAATTTCCAGAAAGTCTTCGGATGACCTGCGGAAAAGCTTCATGATTCTGCGGGGGTCGCCGGCGCCGGCACATGGCGCTCTGATCACAAAGCCGAGACATG
This sequence comes from uncultured Synechococcus sp., assembly GCA_964632245.1. GTDB lineage: Bacteria > Cyanobacteriota > Cyanobacteriia > PCC-6307 > Cyanobiaceae > CAIQIA01. The sequence goes on from CAZWFG010000124.1 coordinate 5,133, forward strand.
GTCCCACAGAGTGCAGGCTGCGCTCAGGCAAGACTTGATGTGAAGAAAACTCCCCGGGCGGGATTCGAACCTGCGACCAATCGGTTAACAGCCGACCGCTCTACCGCTGAGCTACCGAGGAATGTGTAGAGAAACCTACCGGTCGGGCCTGCCCAAGGGCAACCCCTCGAGGCGGATCCGCAGATCGCGGCCCGCGATCCAGGGGCCGGCGTGGCCCCCCTGCAGCAGCAGCGCGCCGTCGCAGCGGTCCAGCTCCTCCAGCCGGTGGGTGACCCAGAGGGCCGTCAGGGGGGCCTCCCCTGTGCAGAGTTCGCGGATCAGGGTCAGCACCTCGGCCTGGCTTTCCGGGTCGAGCAGCGCTGTCGGTTCATCGAGCAGCAGCAGGCGGGCGCCGCTGATCAGCGCCGAGGCGATGGCCAGCCGCTGCTTCTGGCCGCCGCTGAGGCTGTGGATCGGTCGACCCGCATAGCCCGCCAGCCCCACCCGGGCCAGGGTCGTCTGCACCGCCTGCCGCTGGGCCGGCGCGCCGGGATCGTCACCTTCGGGGAGATGAAAGAGCAGTTCACTGCCGCAACCCGGCAGCAGCAGCTGGTGGTCCGGGTTCTGGAACACCAACGCCGGTGGAGAGGGACAGTGGATCTGGCCGCCGGCAGGGCTCAGCACGCCCGCGATCAGCCGCAGCAGGGTGCTTTTGCCGCTGCCGTTGTCCCCCACCAGCATCCACAGGCCGGGGCCTGGCACGGTGAGGCTGCAGTGGCTGAGGGCCAGGCTGCCGTCGGGCCAGCGGAAGCTGAGCTGGTCGACCCGGCAGGGGCTCTCAGCCATCGATGCTGAAACCTGGCCGCTTGCTGCCGGTCCCCAGGGCCGACTTTTCGTACATCTGCACGGCGAGCACCTCGCTGCTCAGCAGGCAGACCCTCTTCTCCTCCGCCTTCTCACAGGTGAGGTCCAGCAGCTTTGGCTCCCCGTGCTCCAGCGCCTGGCGGATCTGCTGGTAAAGGGCTTCGGCATCGGCCCGCTCGCGGCGCTGCACCGAGACGGGCAGGGGAGAGAGGCGCAGGCTGAGCTCGACGGCGTACATGGACCGTGACCGGGTGGCCAAACCCTAGGCAAAGAGACGACTGAGTAGATGTGCTCATTGTTCCAGCGGCTTCCTGCAGCGCCGCCCCGCAGCGCCTATGGTCACCCGTGTAAAGCTTCGTGAAGCTTCTTCTCATGACCATTGCCGTAGGGCGAGCGCCGGCAGGCCGGGGATGGTTCGACGTCCTCGATGACTGGCTGAAGCGCGACC
>CAZWFG010000125.1:0-6380 GCA_964632245.1 uncultured Synechococcus sp.
CAGCAGCACGCTGCCGCTCGGCTCCTGGGTTCCGGCCGGCACGGGTTCGAGCACCACGCGACGGCCCTGGCGGGACAACTCCTGCTGCAAAAGACGGCTGAGGCGCCCCGGTGGATCAGGCACCGACAGATCGACGGCATTGGCGGTGAGGGCCAGACGGGTCACCGGAGCGCCGTAGTCGTACTCCCGGTCGGCCATCGGCCAGCCCTGGGGGTACCAGCGCTGGGACGGTTCCTCCTCCAGCTGCAGCCGCACCAGGCTGGTGGCCTCGGTGCTCGAGCCGCCGCTGCCGGCGGCGATCTTGGCCAACCGGCGCAGCTGCGGAAAACCCATCGTCGGGTCGCCGCTGCCCTGCAGGCGCAGGGTGCCATCGGGCAGCTGCCAGAGCTCTGTGGTGAGGCGGTGGTCGGGCCCGAGGCGATCAAGGGCGATCGCGGTGCTGATCAGTTTCTGGTTGGAGGCCGGACGCCGGGGGCGGTCGCCGTTGACCTCGGCAAGGGTGCGGCCGGTGGCATCAGCGATGGTGATGCTCCAGACCGAGGGTTCGCCGGCAATGGCCCCCTCGATGCGTTGCTGCAACACCGGACAGGAAATGCCGGCGCGCAACTGGGGCAGACCCATCGGCGCCGCGATCAGCGGCAGCGGCGGGGGGGCCGTCTGAGCCAGCACCGCCGGAGCCAGCAGGGGGGCGATGGCAATGGCCGGCAACAGGGCCAGGGAGGCAGGCAGACGGCTCATGGTCACTGGCCTCCGAGGCGGACATTGCTGACGGTGCCGTTGATGCGGTAGAGGGCACCTTCGAGCTCCACAGGGGAGCCGATCTTGAGGGCCTGGTTGCCCAGCACCACACCGCCGGCGCTGCGCTGCCCCATGCCCTCAAGCTGCAAACGGGCCTCAAAGGAGGTGAACCCGCGGGTGTTGGGATCCGGCACCGATGACACGGTGCCGTTGGGAAGGACGACGGTGATGCGCCGTTCCACCGGTTCGACAGCCTTGATGGTGACGCTGCCGTGGGGCTGGTTGCGGATCACCAGGCTCGTCTTGCCCTCCGTGCGCATCGCCTGGGCCAGGCCATCAGGATCCGCCGCCGGCACCCCGCGCACATCCACCGTCACCAGCACCGGGCGCAGGGCTCCGGTGGCCCGGGCGACCGTGCCCTGCAGCTTCGGCGACCAGATCACACCGACCGCCGCCAGCAGCACCGCCGCCGCCGCGCCGATGTCCACCGGGTTCAGACGCCTCAGGGATGAGGGCAGACCAGCCATGGGCCAATTTCAATCGCCCGGAGCTTAGGTCCGATCCCTCCCCCTGTCGCACGGGTCAACGACCGAGATCGTTCACCAGCCGTTCGAGACCCCTCAACCCCTGACGGACCCCCTCCTGGGGACCGAGGAGGGCGCCATCGACGTCTTCGGCCGTCGGTCGCTCGTCAAACACGGCCAGGGGCCGATAGCCATCGGGATCAAGGCGGTAGAGGCGCCAGGGGCCCGGATGGGCATGGGCCAGGGCTGCACCGACCAGGGGCTGCAGGCAGTAGGCGCTGCGCCAGACCGCCAGGAAGCCCCGGCGGCGTTCCCGGGCGACGCTGCCGATGCCCACGCCGGCATCCTCCAGCCGGCCATTGAGCAGCACCAGGGCACCGGCATGGGCGCCGGCAATGGCTTCCACCGCGTCGTAATCGGGCGGACCGGGGGCCACCAGCAGCAGCAGATCGTCCGAGGCACCGGCCGGAGGGCGCCGCTGCCAGTCGGCAAGGCTGTGGCAGCGATCGGCCAGGGTCGGGGCATCCCGCTGGGCCAGGGCCGTGGCGCCGGCATCGGCAAACAGCAGCCGGCAGGCGCGGCCGGCCTCGCCCAGGGCCGACTGCAGGCGCAGGGCCACAGGGGCCAGCCGCAGCCCCTCGAAGCGCAGCTCCACGGTCCAGCGGCCGCCGGCAGCGGCGGCCAGGGCCGAGGCGAGGGCAGGCAAGAGCTCCTGTTCGGCGCTGGCCAGATCGGCGGGAAGGCTCATGGGTGGTCGGCCGCGGGCAGGGTGGGCAGCAGCGATTCCAGCAGCCCGGGCAAGGGGGCGAGGGCGCCGTCGTCAATCCAGGGGCCCAGGCTCAGCCGCAGCCCCGACCGGGCCTCGGCCGGGCTGCAGCCAATCGCCTGCAGCGCGGCGCTCGGTCGGCTGCGGCCACTGCTGCAGGCCGAACCGCTGCTGACCGCAACCCCCTGGCGGGCCAGGGCCCGCACCGCCGTCCGGCCGCAGAGGGGCTCGCCAACCGCAGAGCTCAGCAGCAGGCTGAGGTGGTGGGGCAGGCGATGCCGGTGGGGGCCGCTGCAACGCACACCCGCAATCGCGGCCAAGCGGTCGCGGAGGCGGTCGCGGCATCCTTCGAGCCGCACCCCCTGGGCCACCAGGCCCTCGAGGCGCAGGGCCAGGGCCCTGACGAGCCCCAGGGCGAGCGGCACCGCCTCGGTGCCCGGCCGCAGGCCGCCCTCCTGGCCGCCACCGTGCAGCAGGGGCTCCAGCTCAAGATCTGGCGCCAGCAGCAGGGCCCCCACCCCCCGGGGTCCCTCGAACTTGTGGGCCGACAAGCTCAGCAGATCGACGGGGACCGCCGCCAGATCGAGCGGCACCTGACCGACGGCCTGCACCGCATCGCTGTGGAGCGGCACGCCGGCGGCACGGCAAAGGCGGGCCAGCTCGGCCATGGGCTGCAGCGTGCCGATGTCGGACGACGCCCAGCCGATCGACACCAGCCGGGTGGGTGGCTCGAGCAGCGGCACCAGATCGGCGGGGTCCAGGCGGCCGTCGTCGGCCACCGGCAACCGCACCACCTGCCAGCCCTCCCGTTGCAGCTGAGCGGCGGCCTCGGCCACGGCGGGATGTTCGAGGGGTGAGAGCACCAGCCGTCCGGGGCTGAGCCGGCGGCCCAGGCCCAGCAGGGCCAGGTTGTCGGCCTCGGTGCCGCCGGAGGTGAACACCACCCTGTGGGACGGTGCCCCCAGCAGCGTCGCCAGCTCCTGGCGGCAGCGCTCGAGGGCCTCGGCGGCCGCGAGCCCGGGGGCGTGCAGGCTGGAGGGATTGGCCCAGAACCGGGCCTGGGCCTCCGCCATGCAGGCCAGCACCTGCGGATGGACGGGCGTGGCCGCACAGGCATCGAGGTAGAGGCCCGCGGCGGCGGTCATTGGCCTTCGAAGCGCCGGCGGGTGCGGTCCTCGAGCGACTCGTTGGCGAGGCTGATCATGGCGTCGAGGCTGTAGCGGTCGAGCAGGGCCAGGGTGCGGGCGCGGGCCTCGGCGCTCGGGCAGTCGTCGGGCCGCTGGCAGCCCTCGGTGCAGGCGCTGGCGCAGTCGATGGTGCGGTCAGTGGCGCGGTCAGTGGCGCGGTCGGTGTCAGCAGCCTCGGGCAGGGTGCCGCAGAAGACCAGTTCGGCCGGGCCGGTCATCTGCAGACGATCGTCGGCATCCCAGCGGATCTGCAGCGCACCACCCGGCAGTTCGAGGATGGCCTCCCGGTCGCACTGGCCGCGCAGATGGGTCGCCACCAGGGTGGCGCAGGCACCGGTGCCGCAGGCCAGGGTCGGCCCAGCCCCCCGCTCCCAGACCCGCAGCCGCAACCGGTCAGGGGCCAGCACCTGCACGAAGTGCACATTCGTGCGGGCTGGAAACGCCGGGTGGCGCTCCAGGGCGGGCCCCAGCAGGTCGAGGGGGACCGCCTCCACATCGGCAACGGCGACCACCGCGTGGGGGTTGCCCATGCCGACCGCCGCCACCCGCAGCCATTCGCCTGCCACCTCCAGATCGGCCTCCGGCAACCGTTCCGACGCCTCCAGGCTGGTGGGGATCGTCGCCGGCTGCAGGAAGGGCTGGCCCATGTCGACCGTCACCAGGCCGTCGGCGAGCAGCTGCGGCACGATCACTCCCGCGGGCGTCTCCACCCGCCAGACGCTGCCGCTGGAGGCGCCGTCCAGGTCGGCCAGAAAGCGGGCGAAGCAGCGGATGCCGTTGCCGCACATCTCGGCCTCGCTGCCGTCGGCGTTGAGGATCTGCATGCGCACATCTCCCCCGTCGCGGGGGGGCAGGGCCAGGATCAGGCCATCGGCACCGATGCCGAAACGCCGGTCACAGAGCTGCCGGGCTGGCTCGCCGGAGTGGTCTGGCAGGTCACCACGGCGACCATCCATGAGGATGAAGTCATTCCCCAGTCCCTGATACTTGCGAAACGGCCGTGCCACAGCGGTCTTGCCTGCGACCCCGATCGTATGGCCGCCGGGCCGGTGCGATCACCCCTCTTCCCTTCTGATCCCTGAGCTGCCCCTGCTGCCGTGAGTGAGTTCGACACCAGCCTGCCCGGCGTGCGCTTGCTGCAGCAATGGATCCGCCAACGACGGCCACTGCGGCTCCACCTGGCCAGCGGCAAGGAGCTGGAGGGTCGGCTGATCTGGCAGGACCAGGAATTCCTGGCGCTGCTGCCCCCCCGGGCGGAACGGCCCCAGCTGGTGGCCCGCCGCCGGATCGAATGGGTCGAACCCCTGGACACCTTCAGCAGCGCGGCGGAACCGGCCCCTGCCACGATTCCTTCCCCGCGGCTGCCCCTGCCGCCCTCCTGAACCGCCCGATGGCCAGCTCCGAGTCCCGTTACGTTCCCGCCGATCTGGAGCCCCGCCGTCAGCGGCTCTGGGCCGAGCTGGGGCTGGACCGCACGCCGGAACCTTCCGACGAGCGGACGGAGAACTTCTACGCCCTGTCGATGTTCCCCTACCCCTCCGGGAACCTGCACATGGGCCATGTGCGCAACTACGTCATCACCGACGTCATCGCCCGGGTGCAGCGGCTGCGGGGCCGGCGGGTGCTGCATCCGATGGGCTGGGATGCCTTCGGCCTGCCGGCCGAGAATGCCGCCATCGAACGGGGCGTGGATCCGGCCGCCTGGACCGAGCGCAACATCGCCCAGATGCGCGGCCAACTGCAACGCCTGGGCCTGTCGATCGACTGGGAGCGGGAGGTGACCACCTGCCGGCCCGACTATTACCGCTGGACCCAGTGGCTGTTTCTGCAGTTCCTCGAGGCGGGGCTGGCCTATCGGCGGGAGGCGACGGTCAACTGGGACCCCGTGGACCAGACGGTGCTGGCCAACGAGCAGGTCGATGCCGAGGGCCGCTCCTGGCGGTCGGGGGCAAAGGTCGAAAAACGCAAGCTGCGCCAGTGGTTTCTGCGCATCACCGCCGTGGCCGACGCGCTGCTGGATGATCTGCCCCTGCTGGAGGGCTGGCCCGAGCGGGTGCGCACGATGCAGGCGAACTGGATCGGCCGCTCCCGCGGGGCCCTGCTGCGTTTTCCCCTGCCCGACGGCGACGGCAGCGTGGAGGTCTTCACCACCAGGCCCGACACCGTCCATGGCGTCAGCTACGTGGTGCTCGCCCCCGAACACCCCCTGGTGGAGCGCCTTACCGACCCCGGGCAGCGGGACGCCGTCGAGGCCTTCCGGGCGGAGGTGGCCGCCACCAGTGAGCAGGAGCGGATGGCCGAGGACCGCCCCAAGCGTGGTGTCGCCCTCGGCGGTGCGGTGCGCCATCCCTTCAGCGGCGAGGCCGTGCCGGTGTGGATCGCCGATTACGTGCTGCCCGACTACGGCACCGGGGCGGTGATGGGGGTGCCGGCCCACGACAGCCGCGACTTCGCCTTCGCCAGCGCCCATGGCCTGGCGATCCGCACGGTGGTGGTGCCTGCCGACGGTGCGGCTCCTGACGGGCCCCCGACGGAGGCCTTCACGGGAGCGGGACGGCTGGTGAACTCAGGACGGTTCGACGGGCTGGTGGGGGAGGCGGCGATCAGCGCCGTGGTGGCGGCTGCGGCGGCCGAGGGCTGCGGCGAGGCGCGCACCACCTACCGGCTGCGGGACTGGCTGATCTCGCGGCAGCGCTACTGGGGCTGCCCGATCCCGGTGATCCACTGCGACCACTGCGGTGTGGTGCCGGTGCCGGTGGAGCAGCTGCCGGTGGAACTGCCGGCAGATGTGGACCTCAGCGGCAGCGGCGGCAGCCCCCTGGAGCGGGCCAGCGACTGGCGGCGGGTGCCCTGCCCCTGCTGCGGGGCCGATGCCCACCGCGAGACCGACACCATGGACACCTTCATGTGTTCCAGCTGGTATTACCTGCGCTACGCCGATGCCGGCAACGGATCGGCGGCCTTTTCACGGCAGGCCATCGACCATTGGCTGCCCGTCGACCAGTACGTGGGTGGGGTCGAACACGCCATCCTGCACCTGCTCTATTCCCGCTTCTTCACCAAGGTGCTCCACGACAGGGGGCTGGTGGGGTGCCGCGAGCCCTTCCGGCGTCTGCTGACCCAGGGCATGGTGCAGGGCATCACCTACCGCAGCCCCAGCAGCCG
>CAZWFG010000126.1:0-6325 GCA_964632245.1 uncultured Synechococcus sp.
GGCCGCCACCAGCACCGCATCGAGGGGGCCGTGGCGGTCGGCGGCGGCGCGGAACCGGGCCGCCAGATCGGCCGCCAGGGCCGCCGTGGCCGGCAGGTCACCCTGGTGGTGGGTGACGGCACCGCAGCATCCCTGCCCGTCGGGCAGCACCACCTCGATGCCGTTGGCCTGCAGCACCCTCAATGTGGCGCCGTTGACCGCCGGATCGAAGACCCGCTGCACGCAGCCCAGCACCAGGCCGACCCTGGCCCGCCGGAGCCCGCGGGCCGGCAGCACGCCGGTGGGGTCGGGCCCGAAGGCGCCCTCGGGCAGGGCCGGCAGCAGGGCCTCCATCGCCTCCAGCTCGGGCCCGAGCAGGGACGCCAGACCACGCCGACGCAGCCAGCCCTGCAGCGCCGACCCGGCATAGGGCGCCAGGGGGGCGAGCAGGGTCCGCAGCCGCCGCGGATAGGGCAGCAGGGCCAGCAGAACCCGCCGCAGGGCCCGCTGGGCGGGGCTGCGCAGCTCGGGGGCATTGAGCTGGGGCCGCACCGCCTCGATCAGCTGGTCGTAGCGGACGCTGGCCGGACAGGCCGTGACGCAGGCGAAGCAGCCGAGGCAGCTGTCGAAATGGGAGGCCACCGTGGCGTCGAGGGTGAGCTCGCCGGCGTCGATGGCCTTGAGGGTGTGGATGCGCCCGCGGGGCGAATCCATCTCGGTGCCCAGCACCCGCCAGCTGGCGCAGGTGGGCAGGCAGAAGCCGCAGTGGACACACGGATCAGCGGGATTCGCCGCAGGCGTACCGGGGACGGTCATGGGTCGAAGTGACGCACCACGGCCTCGGCGAAGCCTGAGCAGGTGATGGGCTCCACGGGCGGCTCCATCAGCCGGGCCAGGTCGTAGGTGACCTCCCCGGCGGCGATGGCACCGCTGAGGCCGCGGGTGATCAGATCGGCAGCCTCCTGCCAGCCCATGAACTCGAGCATCATCACGCCGCTGAGGATCACCGAACCGGGGTTGATGCGATCGAGACCGGCGTGCTTGGGGGCCGTGCCATGGGTGGCTTCGAAGATGGCCGCCTTGTCGCCGATGTTGGCCCCCGGCGCCATGCCCAGTCCGCCCACCACGGCGGCGGCGGCATCGGAGATGTAGTCGCCGTTCAGGTTCAGCGTCGCCAGCACCGAATAGTCCTGGGGACGGGTCTGGATCTGCTGGAAGATGCTGTCGGCGATGCGGTCATCGACCAGCACCATGTCCTTCCAGCGGCCGTTGCCGTGGCTGTCGCCGATGGCGGCCAGCACCGCGCTCACCTCGGTGTCGACCGCCTCGCGCTTCTCGGGGGTGAGGTTGTCGTAGCCGGGTTCGATCAGGCGGGCGTTGTCGGCGATCGACAGGCCGGGCTGGCGGGCCACGTTGTCAAGGATCCAGCTTTCGCGTTCGGTGACGCACACGTCGCGGAATTCGGTGGTGGCCAGTTCGTAGCCCCAGTCACGGAAAGCACCTTCCGTGAACTTCATGATGTTGCCCTTGTGCACGAGCGTGACGTGGCGTCGCTTGCCGTCGAGGCGCAGGGCGTGCTGAATGGCCCGGCGGATGTGGCGCTGGGTGCCGAACTTGCTGACCGGCTTGATGCCGATGCCCGATCCCTCGCGGATCCGCTTGCGTCCCAGCTTGGGGCTGGCCGGAATGACGACATCATTGATGTGCCGCAGCAGCTCCTGACCGACGGGATCCTCGGCATCCCATTCGATGCCCATGTAGATGTCCTCGGTGTTCTCGCGGTAGACGATCACGTCGAGGTCCTGGGGCCGGCGGTGGGGGCTGGGGGTGCCGGCGTAGTAGCGGCAGGGGCGCACACAGCAGTACAGATCGAAGATCTGCCGCAGGGCCACGTTCAGCGAGCGGATGCCGCCGCCGATGGGGGTGGTGAGGGGCCCCTTGATCGCCACGCCGTAGGTCTCGATGGCCGTGAGGGTGTCCTGGGGCAGGTACTGGTAGGTGCCGTAGAGCTCGCAGGCCTCATCGCCGGCGTAGACCTTGAACCATTCGATGCGGCGTTCCCCGCCATAGGCGCGGGCCACGGCGGCATCCAGCACGCGCTGGGTGGCCGGCCAGATGTCGACGCCGGTGCCGTCGCCGCGGATGAACGGAATGATCGGGTCGGGGGGCACCACCGGCTGACCGTTCTCGAAACGGATCGGGGTGCCGCCCGTCGGCGGTGTGAGCTTCTCGTAACTGGCCATGGCGTGCACAAGCCGCAGGGTCTCGGCAAGGTGAGCCTAGTTTTCGGACCCGTCGGGTGATGAATGCGGCAGAACAGGCCCGCAGCATCGAACTGGCCGCCGCCATCGCCACGGCGGTGGGCCTGTTCCGCCAGCGCTTCCCCGACGCCCGCCCCAACCTGGCCCCCTGGCGCGATGACGCCCAGACCCGCCGGTTCGCCGAAGGCAGCTCGGTGGACATCGCCTTCCACCTGCCCGGCTGGAGCCCGCGCTGGCAGTGCCGCAGCGTGCTGGTGCAGCTGCGGCTGGCCGAACCGCTGCAGCCACGGCTGGTGGGGGTGCTGATCAGCGGCCTCACCTTCCAGGGGGAGCAGTGGCGGCTGGCGACGGTGGGGTCCTGGGTGGTGGCGGGCCGGCGCCCTCCGGCCGACGCGATCACCGCCGAGCTGCAGGACTTCTGCCGGGAGCTGCTGACGGGGCTGCAGAGCCGCACGGAGGACCCGGCGGCGTAACCGTTCGCAACCCTTGGCACCAGCGATCGGGGAAGGCGACATAGGGTGGCCATCCCGTTCTGCGTCAAGAGGATCCATGGCCGTGGCCCTCGCCTCCCAGCTCCGTGAAGGGACCAGGAAGTCCCACACCATGGCCGAGAACACCGGCTTCGTGAGCTGCTTCCTGAAGGGAGTGGTCGACAAGCTCAGCTACCGCACCCTGGTGGCTGATCTCTACTTCGTGTATTCGGCCATGGAAAAGGCCATCGAGGCGCACCGCGACCATCCCGTGCTGGCCCCGATCGCCTTCGACCAGCTGAACCGCCGCGGCGCCCTCGAGCGCGACCTGGCCTTCTACTTCGGAACCGACTGGCGCCAGCAGATCCGCCAGAGTCCGGCCTGCGCCGCCTACGTGGCCCGCATCGAAGAGGTGAGCGCCACAGCCCCCGAACTGCTGGTGGGCCACCACTACACCCGCTACCTGGGGGACCTGTCCGGCGGTCAGATCCTGAGCGCCATCGCCAGCAAGGCCATGAACCTGAGCGATGGCCAGGGGCTCGCCTTCTATCGCTTCGAGGCGATCGACGACGAGAAGGCCTTCAAGGTCACCTACCGGGCCGCCCTTGATGCCCTGCCGGTGGACCAGGCGATGGCCGACCGGATCGTGGCCGAAGCCAATGAAGCCTTCGGGTTGAACATGCACATGTTCCAGGAACTGGAAGGCAACCTGGTGGCCGCCATCGGCAAGGTGCTGTTCGGCTTCCTCACCCGCCGTCAGCGCCAGGGCAGCACCGAAGCCGTCGTTGCCGCCTGAGGCGGGCGGTGGGTGACCGGCCGCTGCGGTTCCTGGTCCCGGGAACGGGGCTGCGGTTCCGCAGCGGCGGTCTGGCGGTGGAGCTGCAGAGCGCCCGGCTCTGCGAAGGTCTGGCGCCGGACGTGCAGATCGTCACTTACCGCGTGCGGGAGTCGGGGCGACCGTTCCTGGAGGATCTGCTGCGGCAGGAACCGGCCCCTGGACAGGCCCTGTGGGTGGTGAGCTGGGGCTTTGATGTGCCGCGGCTGCTGCGGCGGTTGCAGGGCCGGCCGGTGCTGTATCACGCCCACAGCAGCGGTTACGGCTTTGATCTGCCGCCGGGGGTGCCGGTGCTGGCCGTGAGCCGCAACACCCTCGGCCACTGGGGGGACCGGGCCCCGCGCCAGCCCCTGGAGCTGGTGCCCAATGCGCTGGACCCGGCGTTTCTGGCCCCGGCCCCGCCCGAACCCACCGGTGGCCGGCCGGTGCAGGTGCTGCTGCAGACCCGCAAGAGCAGCGCCTACCTGCGGCGGCAGCTGGTGCCGGCCCTGCGGCGGCGGGGGCTGGCGGTGGAGGAGGTGGGGGGCTGGGTGCCCGACCTGGCGGCCCTGTTCCGCCGCAGCCGGGTGGTGCTCTACGACTCGGCCGATTACTGGCGGTCGGTGGGGGTGAGCGAGGGCTTCGGGCTGCCACCGCTCGAAGCCCTGGCCTGCGGCTGCGTGGTGTTCAGCAGCCTCAACCATGCCCTGGCCGACAGCCTCGACCCGGGGGTGGTGGGCTGGCCGATCGGTGCCGGCACCCTCGAAGGCGACCTGGAGCGCATCGCCGCCGCCGTCCAGCGGCCGGCGGCATTTCTGCCCGATCCCGATGCCCTGGGCCAGCTGCTGGCCCGCCACAGCGAGGCCGCCGTGCGCGAGCGCTGGCGGATGGCCCTGGGGCGGGTGAACGAACACTGGGATCGGCTGGCGGCGGGGGCGCAGCCGCTGCGGGCCCCGGGGACCGGCGCCCTGCGCTGGGGCCGGCGGTGGAGCCGGATCCAGCGACGGTTGCGGCTGGGCCGGGCGCCATAGGGTGCCTGCGTGAATGCCTCTCCCGCCGCCTGGCCATTCCCGCTGGAATGGCTCCGCCGCCGCAGCAGCACCACCGACCAGCTGCTGGAGCTGATCGGGGCCCTGCCGGCCCGGCGCCGTCGGGCCCTGTGGCGGCTGATCCCGTTGTCGGTGGTGCCGGGTCTGCTTGACCTCACGCTGGTGGCGCTGGGCACCCGCCTGATCGGCGCCCTGGTGGGGTCGCGGCTGGAAGACCGGCTACCGGGGATTCGTGTGTTCGGCGGCAGCCCCGTGAGCCAGACCCTGTGGCTGATCGGCCTGTTCGTGGGTTGCGCCTGGCTGGCGTCGATGAGCAAGATCGGCCTGCAGTTCGTGCAGCAACGGCTCACCGCCCAGATCTGGCGTGACCTGTCGGATCAGATCCACGAGCGGGTGCTGCGCCAGTCGTACGCATACCACCTGACGCGCAGCACCGCCGAACTGACGACGCTGATCCTCACCAACATCCGCCAGGCGGCCAACGGGGTGATCAACCCGCTGCTGCGGATGTTCAGCGCCTCGGTGTCGATTCTGCTGCTGTCGATCGGCATTCTCTGGATCGGCCGCCTGTCGGCCTGCGTGCTGCTGGTGACCGTGGTGCTGGCCTACCTCGGCCTGTCGACCCTGGTGACGCCCTACCTGCGGCTGGCGCGCCAGCAGGGCCTGCGCCTCGATGTGCGCTCCACCCATCTGCTGCTCGAGTCCCTGTCGTCGGTGCGCGACATCCAGCTCACGGGCACCGAGCCCCACTTCCAGCGGGCCTTCGCCGAGACCGGCGAGCGGGCCCGCCGCTACACCTGGATGGCGGGGCTGCTGCCGGTGGTGCCGCGGCTGCTGATCGAACCGCTGGGCATTTCGCTGATCTTCGTGATCGGCGCGGTGCCGCCCCTGCTGCACGGCGATCCCCAGCGGGTGATGGGCATCCTGCCGTTCCTGGCGGCCCTGGCGATCGCGGCCCAGCGGCTGACGCCACCGCTGCAGGACCTGTTCCATGCCCTGACCGAACTGCGCGGCGGGCTGCCGCAGATCAGCCACACGGTGGCGCTGCTGCAGCTGCCGGTCGAGCGGCTCACTTTGGGTTCGCCCGGGGTGCCCAGCCCCGCCGGGGTGTTCCCCCAGCATTCGATCCGTCTCCATGGCGTCTGGTATCGCTATCCGACCGGAGACGACTGGGTGCTGCGGGGGGTGAATCTCACGATCCCGGTGGGGGCCCGCATCGCCCTGGTGGGCAGCACGGGCAGTGGCAAGAGCACCACCGCCCAGCTGCTGCTGGCCCTGCTCAACCCCGACCAGGGTCACCTGGAACTCGATGGTCAGCCGCTGACCGCAGAGGAAGTGCCGGCCTGGCAGGCCAACTGCGCCCAGGTGCCCCAGGCGATCCAGCTGCTGGATGCCAGCATCCGCGCCAACGTGGCCTTCGGCATCGACGAAGACCGGATTGACGACGACCGCATCTGGGAGGCCCTGGCGGCGGCCCAGCTGGATGACTTCATCGCCGATCTGCCCTACGGCCTGCTGACACAGGTGGGGGAGAACGGCCATCAGCTGTCGGGCGGACAGCGGCAGCGGCTGGCCCTGGCACGGGCCTTCTACCGCAATGCCCGCTTCCTGGTGCTCGACGAAGCCACCAGCGCCCTCGACAACCGCACCGAACACGAGGTGATCAACGCGCTCGAAGTGATCGGACGCCGCTGCACAACCGTCGTGATCGCCCACCGCCTGAGTACGATCTCCCGCTGCGACCGCATCTTC
>CAZWFG010000127.1:0-6316 GCA_964632245.1 uncultured Synechococcus sp.
TGCCGCTCTCGTGGGCGAAGGCATTGGCCCCCACGATCGCCTTGTTGGGCTGCACGAGCATGCCCGTGAGGTTGCTCACCAGGCGTGAGCTCTTGGTGATCTCTTCGGTGCGCACGCCGGTGAGCGGTTCACGGGACTCGGCCGGCCTTCCGAAGAACGGATTGAAATAGCTGCGACGCACGTGCAGGGCCATCACCAGCTCTTCGAGGGAGGCATTGCCGGCCCGTTCACCGATGCCGTTGATCGTGCACTCGAGCTGGCGGGCACCGTTCTTGACCGCCTCAAGGAAGTTGGCCACCGCCAGCCCGAGGTCGTTATGGCCGTGCACCGAGATCACCGCCTGGTCGATGTTGGGCACCGCCGCATTGATGCCGGCGATCAGCGCACCGAACTCGGCGGGGGTGGCGTAACCGACGGTGTCGGGGATGTTGATGGTCGTGGCACCGGCCCTGATGGCGGCCTCGATCACCTGGTGCATGAACTCCGGATCGCTGCGGCCGGCGTCTTCGCAAGAAAACTCGACGTCATCGACCAGGGAGCGGGCATAGGCCACCATCTCGGCCGTGATCTCCAGCACCTCAGCGCGGGTCTTGCGCAGCTTGTGCTCCAGGTGAATGTCGCTGGTGGCGATGAAGGTATGGATGCGATGGCGCGCGGCCGGCGCCACCGCTTCGGCACAGGCCTTGATGTCGCCCGCAGCGGTCCGGGCCAGACCGCAGATCACCGGCCCGTCAGGGGTGCCCACCTGGGCGGCGATCCGCTGCACCGCATCGAAGTCGCCGCTGCTGGCGAAGGGAAACCCGGCCTCGATCACATCGACCCGGAGCCGGGCCAGCTGCTGGGCGATCGCCAGCTTCTCGTCCAGGTTCAGGCTCGCCCCCGGCGACTGTTCACCATCCCGCAGGGTGGTGTCAAAGATCAGCACCCGTCCTGGATCCTTGGCCATGGCTCGTCCGCGGTGACCGCCCTCCCTTTGCTGTATCCACCAACTGTAAAGAGCGCGGCCATGGGGGCCGTACGATTCGCCCGTTGATGGACCGGCATGGCCTCTGGCGCCCTGGCTCTGGTGCTCCACGGCCACCTGCCCTACGTCCGCAGTCGTCGGGCCGATTCCCTGGAGGAGGACTGGTTCTTCCAGGCCCTCGTCGAGAGCTATCTGCCCCTGCTGGGGGTCCTCGACCGCTGCCGGCGGACACCGGGGCTGAGCCCACGGCTCACGATGAGCCTCTCGCCCACCCTGCTGTCGCTGCTCACCGATCCCCTGCTGCTGGAACGGTTTCCGGGCTGGTTGGCCCGGCGCCGCAGCCTGCTGGGCCGGGCACGACCGGACGAGGAAGCGGCGGCTCAGCACCTGGATCACCACCTCGAGCAGCAGCTGCGTCGGTTCGAGACCCTGGGGGGTCAACCCCTGAAGGGCTTCCGCAGCCTGCTTGAAGCGGGGGTGCTCGATCTGCTCACCTGCAGCGCCAGCCACGGCTACCTGCCCCTGCTGCGGGATCCGCCCCAGGCGGTGCAGGCCCAGCTGCGCACGGCGGTGCGGGAACACGAACGTCTTCTGGGCCAGAAACCGAGCGGCATCTGGCTGGCCGAATGCGCCTACTTCGAAGGGCTGGATGCCGAGCTGGCTCGGGTGGGGCTGCGCTACGCGGTGCTCGACGCCCATGGGCTGCTGCATGCCCTCCCCCGCCCCCGCTACGGCGTCTATGCCCCCATCTGCTCCCCCGCTGGCGTGGCCTTCTTCGCCCGCGACAGTGAAGCGACCCTGCCGGTCTGGTCAGCCAGCGACGGCTACCCCGGCCATGGCAGCTACCGCGAATTTCACCGCGACCTGGGCTGGGATCTGCCGGAGGCCGAGGTGGCCGCCGCCGGGCTGCCCACCCAACGTCCCCTTGGCCTGAAGCTGCGCCGGGTCAGTGGCCAGGGCACACCGCTCGAGGCCAAGGAGCCCTACGACCCGGCCGCCGCCGCCACCACCGTCCGGGACGACGCGAAGCACTACGTCAACGGCCGGCTGCAGCAGCTGCAGCAGCTGGCCCAGGTGATGGACCGGCCGGCCCTGCTGGTGGCACCGTTCGACGCCGAGCTGTTCGGCCACTGGTGGTTTGAAGGTCCTGCCTTTCTGGAGGGGGTGCTGCGCAGCGGTGCCGATGCCGGCCTGGCGTTCGTGCGCCTGCGGGATGCCCTGGCCGACCAGCCCCAGCTGCAGGTGTGCCGCCCGTCGCCATCCAGCTGGGGCCAGGGTGGCTACCACGGCTACTGGCTCAATCGCAGCAACGACTGGGTCGTGCCCCGCTGGCACCGGGCCGCCATGGCCATGGTGGCGGCCGCCCGGCAGTGGCGTGGTGGCGGCGATGGCCTCGAAAGACGGCTGTTGCGCCAGGCGGGCCGCGAACTGCTGCTGGCCCAGGCCTCCGACTGGAGCTTCATCCTGCGGGCCGGCACCACCACCGACCTGGCCCGCGACCGCATCGAACGGCACCTCGAACGGTTCCAGCGGCTGCTGGCGGGCCTGCCCGGACCGGGTCAGGTTCCCGTCGACCCCACCTGGCTGGGCGCCGTCGAGGCCGAAGACGCCCTGTTCCCCACCCTCGATCCCGACGACTGGGCCGGCGAGCCATGACCGACGTGCCTGGCAGGGCCGACCCCGCCGCCCAGCGCCGGCGACTGGAGGCTGCCCTGCCACCGGCCCTGGCCTTCAGCGCCCCCCTGCGGCGGGCGGCCAGGCTGCGGGTGCTGCAGATCAACCTCGGTCGGCTCTGCAACATGCGCTGCAGCCACTGCCATGTGGACGCCGGACCGCACCAGGGGGCCAGCCAGATGGCCGATGCCGTCGTGGACGACTGCCTGGCGGCGATCGAACGGCTGCGGCCGGCGGTGGTGGACCTCACGGGCGGCGCCCCCGAACTGCACGGTCGCTTCCGGGATCTGGTGCGCCAGGCCCGTCGGCAGGGCTGCCACGTGATCGACCGCTGCAACCTCACGGTGCTGCTGCTGCCCGCCCTCGACGACCTGGCGGGCTGGCTGGCGGCCCAGGGGGTCGAGGTGGTGGCCAGCCTGCCGGCGGCAGATCCCGATGCGACCGATGCCCAGCGGGGCGAGGGCACCTGGGCGGCCTCCATGGAGGCCCTGCGTCGCCTCAACGCCGTCGGTTACGGCCACGGTGATCCCGGGCGGCAGCTGACGCTGATGAGCAATCCGGCCGGCGCCACGGTGCAGCACCTCACCCCCTGCGACGAACAGCGCTGGCGCCAGCGGCTGGCCGCCGAGGGGCTGCGGTTCGATCGCCTCATCGGTCTCACCAACATGCCCATTGCGCGGTTCCTTGACTGGCTCGAGGCCACGGACAGCACCGACCGCTACCTCGCCCTGCTGCAGCAGCAGCACAACCCCGCCAGCCTCTGCGGGCTGATGTGCCGCGACACCCTCTCGGTCGCCGCCGATGGCCGCCTGCACGACTGCGACTTCAACCAGATGCTCGACCTGCCCCTGGCCCGTCCCGCCACCATCGCCACCGTGCTGGCCGACGATCTCGCGGGCCAGGTGATCAGCACCGGCAACCACTGCTACGGCTGCACCGCCGGCCAGGGCAGCAGCTGCGCCGGGGCGACCAGCCCCACGACCACAGGCGATGTGATGCACGCCCCGGTGATTGGGGAATCTGCTCCGTAACCTGACGCCAACCGCCGGTCGCCCGTGTCCTCCCTGGTGCTGAGCCTGGGGCTCAGTGCCCTGGTGCTGCTGCTGCTGAGGGGATGCCTGGACCTGGCCCTGAGACTGCTGGGGCAGCTCCAGGGCTGCGGATTGCGGGCGGTGCAGGAGCGTCTGCATGACGATCAGCTGCTGCGGCGGGTGCGCTGGCGGGAGCAGGAGCTGCAACTGGAGCAGCAGGCCGTGCGGCAGCGACGGCAACGGGTGGTGATCGCGGTGGTCGACCTCGAAGGCAGCCGCCGACGCCTCTCCCTGGAGGACGTGCCGCCATTCCGGCGGCACTGCTGCGACGAGCTCGGCCTGCCGGAGGGCAGCGACTGGGCCAGCGTGCGCCGCTTCTGGCGGCGCGGCAGTCTTCACTGGCATCCCGACCGGGGCGGTGATCCGGTCCAGTGGCTGCGCAAGCGCAGGGCCTACGAGGCGCTGGATCAGCTGCGCAGCCGCGGCCTCTGAACGCGGCGCTGGGGGCCGATCAGACCGTCGGCTCCTGGGTGCCGTCGCCGGCGGCCTCGGGATCGTCCTCCCCCGCCGGTGGCACCAGCACCACCTCCACCAGCCGATCGCCGCTGTCCAGCTTCTGCAGCCGCACCCCGGTGGCGGCCCGCGACTGCTGGGGGATGGCCTCGGACTGCAGACGCACGATCACCCCCCGCTCGCTCACCAGCAGCAGCTCCTCATCGGCCCCCATCACCCGCAATCCCACGAGGGAATCGCCATCGCGGCGGAAGCGGATGCCACGCAATCCCATGCCGGCCCGCTTCTGCAGCCTGAACTGATCCACCGGCACCCGCTTGCCCAGGCCGCTGGCGGTGGCCACCAGCACCCAGGGGCCCTCGCTGGGCGTCACTTCATCGCCATCGTCGTCATCGCCGGTGCTGGCGCCCGCCACCCGGTCAGCCAGCTCGGCCGGCAGCACGTCCATGCTCACCAGCCGGTCCCCCGGCCGCAGGGCCATGGCCCGCACCCCCCGGGCACTGCGTCCGAGGGGCCGCAGCTCGTCATCGTTGATGCGGAAATGAATGGTCATGCCATGGAGGGAGCCGATCAATGCGCTGTCGCCGGCACGCACAGGCCGCACCCAGCGCAGGGAATCGGAGGCCTCAAGGCCGATGGCGATCAGGCCGTTCGCCCGGATGTTCGCGAAGGCCGACAGGGGTGTGCGCTTGATGAAGCCACCACAGGTGAGCATCAGCAGCTGCACGTCATCATCAAAACCGGTCACCTGCAGCAGGGAGGTGATCTGCTCCTCCCGAGGAATCGGCAGCAGCTGCACCACCGGTGTGCCCTTGGCGGTGCGGCTGGCCAGGGGCACCCGGTAGGCCGGCAACGCGTACACCACCCCCCGGTCGCTGAACAGCAGCAGGGTGTCGTGGTCGTTGCAGCTGATGAACAGGCGCACGGCCTCGTCCCCCTGGCTGCGGGTGCCGGCCTTGCCGCGGGTGCCCCGACTGGTGGCCTCGAAGTCACTGACGGCCATCCGCTTGAGGTATCCCGTCTCGGTGAGGAGCACCACCGACCGCTCGTTGGCGATCAGGTCGATGTCATCGAGACCACCCTCGACGTCGAGGATCTCGGTGCGACGCGGGGTGTTGTAGCGATCCCGCAGCTGCCGCAGCTCGGTCTCGATCAGTTCAAGCACCCGTTCGCGACGGGCGAGGATGTCCTGGTAATCAGCGATGCGGGCGAGCAGATCCTCGTGCTCGAGGCGGATCTTGTCGGCCTCGAGGGCGGTGAGCCGCCGCAGCTGCATCTGCAGAATCGCATCGGCCTGCAGCTCGCTGAGGCTGAACCGTTCCATCAGCTGCTCGCGGGCGCTGGCGGTGTCGGCAGCGGCGCGGATGAGGGCGATGATCGCGTCAAGGTGATCGAGGGCGATCAGCAGCCCCAGCAGGATGTGGTCGCGTTCTTCGGCCTTGCGCAGCAGGTGACGGGTGCGCCGCTCGATGGTCTCAATCCTGAACTCAAGGAACACCTGCAGCATTCCGCGCAGGTTGAGCACCACCGGCTCACCCTTCACCAGGGCCAGCATGTAAGCGCTGAAATTGTTCTGCAGGGGCGTGAGCTTGTAGAGGTTGTTCAGCACCACCTGCGGGTAGGCATCACGTCGGAGCTCGATCACGATGCGCATGCCATCGCGATCGCTTTCATCCCTGATGTCTGATATTCCCTCCAGCTTCTTGTCGTTGACCAACTCGGCGATGCGCTCGATCAAGGCGGCCTTGTTGGTCTGGTAAGGAAGCTCGGTGATCACCACGGCATCCCTGTCCGGGCGGCCCTTCACCTCCAGGGTCTCGACACCGGCGACACCCCGCATGGTGATGGATCCCCTGCCGCCGGTGTAGGTCTCGCGAATGCCGCTGCGACCGAGAATCTGGCCGCCGGTGGGGAAGTCTGGACCCGGGATGATCGTCATCAATCGACGATCATCAATCTCAGGATCAGCGATGAGAGCCAGCACCCCATCAATCAGCTCCCCAAGGTTGTGGGGTGGGATGTTGGTCGCCATGCCCACGGCAATGCCCGAGGAGCCATTCAGCAACAGCTGCGGCACCCGGGCCGGCATCACCGTCGGTTCCTGCTGGGAGCCATCGAAGTTGTCGATGAAATC
>CAZWFG010000128.1:0-6285 GCA_964632245.1 uncultured Synechococcus sp.
GGGGGCAGGCCCCGCCGGCTGCGAACTGGCCGGGTCGGTGGTCGAGATGATGCAGAGCGCGATCCGCCGCGATTTCAAGCGCCTTGATCCCTCCCTCTGCCGGGTGGTGCTGGTGGATGCGGTGCAGCGGGTGCTGCCCACCATGGACAGCCGCCTGGCCGCAGAGGCGGCCGAATACCTGCGCAGCCAGGGCGTCGTGCTGCTGCTCAATTCGATGGTCGAAGGCATCGAACCCGGGCGGGTGCGCCTGCGGCGCGAGCATGCCCCCCGCCAGATCGAGGCGGCCACGGTCTGCTGGACGGCGGGCGTGCGGGGATCCTCCCTCGGCAAGCTGCTGGCCGAGCGCACCGGCTGCGCCACCGACCGCGGCGGCCGCGTCGAGGTGCTGGCCGACTTCTCCGTGCCGAACCATCCCGAGATCCGGGTGGTGGGCGACACCTGTTGCTACAAGCCACAGGGCGAAGAGCGTCCCCTGCCCGGCATGGCGGGACCGGCGGTGCAGATGGGCGGCTGGGTCGCCAGCGATCTGCTGGCCGAACTGGATGGCCGGCGGGCCGCACCCTTCCGCTGGTTCGATCTGGGTTCAATGGCGGTGATCGGTCCGCTCTGGGCGGTGGCCGACCTGCGGGGGCTGCGGTTCACCGGCTTTGTGGGCTGGGTGCTGTGGGGACTGGCCCACCTCGCCTTCATCCCCGAGAATGAGAACCGTGTCGCCCTTCTGACCCGTTGGCTCTGGCAGATCGCGACCCGTCAGCGTCCGGCGATGCTGATCACCGGTCACCCCGACCAGCACCTCGAGGTGGAGGTGGGCCTCGAACCCACCCCGTCGCCGGCCTCTCCGTTCTGAGCCTGCTGCTGGGCCTTGCCTCGCCGCTGACCCTGCTGGGCGGTTGCCAGCCCCGTCAGCAGCCCCCCCCGCCGGCAGCGGCGCCGCGGCAGGTGTCGGCCCTCGGGCGGCTGCAGCCCGAATCCGACATCCGGCGGGTGTCGGTGGCCGCCTCGCTGAGCGGCGACCGCATCGAGACCCTGCTGGTGCGGGAAGGAGAGGAGGTGAAGCAGGGCCAGCCGCTGGCAACCCTCAACAGTTACGGGAGCCTCAAGGCAGCCCTGGACGAGGCCAACGAACTGGTGGCCGTGAACCGCAGCAAGCTCGCCCAGGTCCAGGCCGGTGCCAAGCAGGGGGAGATCCGTGCCCAGGAATACCAGGTGCAGAGCCTCGAGCGACAGCTCGCCGGTGAACGGCTCACCCAGGAGCAGGCCATCAGCAAGGCCAGGGCCTCCGCCGAAGAGGCCCGCGTTGAACGCGACCGCTACGACCGGCTCTTTGCCGCCGGCGGTGTGTCCGAGCTCCAGCGCGACCGCTACCGCACCCGCGCCACCACGACCCAGGCCGAACTGGCCAAGGAGATCGAGAACCGCTCCGCCACCGAGGCCCGCCTGCGGTCCGAGATCGAAAGTGCCCGTCAGACGCTGGAGAAGATCCGTGAGGTCAGGCCTGAGGATGTGCTCACCGCCCGCAGTGAACTGCGCAAGGCCGAGGCCAGCCGCGAACGGGCCCGCCAGGAGTTTGACTTCGCCACCGTCCGCGCACCCCAGAACGGCCGCATCCTCAAGATCTTCGCCCGACCCGGCGACCGCATCGGCGAGAACGGCCTGCTGGAAATGGCCGACACCAACGACATGATCGTGCTGGCCGAGGTCTACCAGACCGACATGGGACGGTTGTCAGTCGGCCAGGGGGCCACCATCACGGCCGACGGCTTCCAGGGCAGCCTGCGGGCAACCCTGACGAAGGTGCTGCCCCAGGTGCAACGCCAGAGCACCTTTGCCGGCCAGCCCGGCGAAAACATGGATCAGCGCATCTTCGAGGTGCGGTTGCAGCTGCATCCCACGCCAGAACAGCAGCGCAAGCTCAGCTACGGCTCGAATCTGCAGGTGAATGTGGTGTTCGATGCGGCTGCCGCCGCCCCAAGGCCATGAACCCGGGCCTGCGCCGGTTGCTGCGCCGCACCCCCGTGGCTTGGCTGCAGGTGAGCCATAACCCCGTGAAGCTGTCCATCGCCCTGGCGGGGGTGAGTTTCTCGAACCTGCTGATGTTCTTTCAGCTGGGCCTGCTGGACAGCATCTACAACAGCCAGCGCAAACCGATCCAGAAGCTGCAGGCCGACCTGGTGATGGTGAGCGCCGGCTACAGCAATCTGGGGGCCCTGCAGACCTTCGATCGCAGCCGCCTTTACCAGGCCCTTGGGGTGAAGGGGGTGGAGGGGGTGGCCCCCCTGCGGATGGCCCGGGCCACCTGGATCACCCCCGAGACGCGCCGCTCCTTTGATGTGACCGTCTACGGCATCCATCTGGCCCGTCCCTCCCTCGCCTTCCCCGAACTGGAGAGCGACATGAGCCGGCTGCAGCCCCTGCGCAACGCCCTCTTCGACCGCCGGGCCAAGGCCCAGTACGGCGCCATCGCCACCACGGTGGCGCGCCAGGGATCGGCCTCCGTCGAGGTGAACCAGAAGCAGCTGCGCATCGTCGACACGGTGGAACTGGGGTCCACCTTTTCGGCGGAGGCCAACCTGATCGTCAGCGACAGCACCTACTTCTTCCTCTTCCCGTCGGCCGATCCGCGCCTGATTCAGCTGGGACTGATCCAGCTGCGGCCAGGGGTCGAGGCCCGCAGCGTCCAGCAGGCCCTGCAACCACTGATGCCGGGGGTTGTGAAGGTGCTGACCCGCCAGGAGCTCGAGACCCTTGAGCTGAACTACTGGAAACGCAACTCTTCGGTGGGCTTCATTTTCACCCTTGGTGTGCTGGTGGGGTTTGTGGTGGGCAGCATCATCGTCTACCAGATCCTGTTCGGCGATGTGATGAACTCCCTGCCCCAGTACGCCACTCTCAAGGCGATGGGCTACACCGATGTCTACGTGATCAGTGTCGTGATTCAGCAGAGTGCGATTCTGGCTCTTGTCGGCTTTGTGCCCGGAGTGCTGTCGTCGATGGGTCTCTACTGGCTGTTGGCCACAGTCACCAAACTGTCGGTGTTCATGACCGTCGAACGGGCGCTGCAGGTGCTGGCGCTCACCTTCGTGATGTGCGTGGGATCGGGCGCCCTGGCCACCCGCAAGTTGGTGCAACTTGACCCAGCCGATGTCTTCTGAAGCCGATGGCCACCGACTCTGATCCTGTCATTTCACTGCGCCATGTGAACCACTGGTTCGGCAGTGGCGACTCTCGCAAACATGCCCTGCGCGACATCTCACTGGACATCCATGCCGGCGAGATCGTGATCTGCACCGGTCCGTCGGGCTCGGGCAAAACCACTCTGCTGACGATGCTCGGGGGCCTGCGGTCCTGCCAGGACGGCAGCCTCCGAATTCTGGGGCAGGAACTGAATGGCGCCTCGAAAGAGGAGCTGGCAAAGCTGAGGTTGAATGTGGGCTTCATCTTTCAGGCCCACAACCTGATGATGTTTCTCAATGCCCGCCGCAATGTGCGCCTGTCTCTTGAACTGCACGACCGCTACCTGAACGAGAATCTGGATCAACTCGCTGCCGAAATGCTGGAGCGGGTCGGACTGGGGGATCGGGTGGATTATTTCCCCGCCAATCTCTCAGGCGGCCAGCGCCAGCGGGTGGCCATTGCCAGGGCCCTGGTGAGCCGTCCGCGGATCGTGCTGGGGGATGAACCCACCGCAGCCCTCGACAAGGAATCAGGCCGCACGGTGGTCGAGCTGATGAAGGAACTGGCCGACCGCGAAGGCACCACGATCATCATGGTCACCCACGACAACAAGATTCTTGACGTGGCTGATCGCATCATCATCGTTGAAGATGGTGCCCTCGCCGGCCCCGAAGCCGAAGCCGAATTCGTGCGGCGCATGCGCGATGGAGGCGCTCACTGATCGACGGCAAGACGGGCGATCAACCCTTCGATCACGCCAGAAACAATGGCCGCCAGCAGCAGCTGCTGGTGCTGCAAAACATCCACCCCCTGTTCAAGCCGGTCATCGAGACGGTCGCTGAGCGCCCGGCTGAGGTCATCCCAGCCCTGGCGCACCCGCCGGCCCACGGCGGTGCCCGACCGGCGGCCATGGTCGGCCAGCTCGAGCAGGGTCTGGTTCACAAACCCGGCGGCATCCTGGCCGCCCTGCTGCAGGGCCTCGAGAAACATGGCCTCCAGCAACCCCAGATCGTGCTGGCGGCCCCGCAGGAAGCTGCGGCTGAAGCTGCCCGAACGGCCCGCCGCTTCGTGGAGGGCCAGCAACAGGGCTTCGGCCGCCACCGCCAGGGCAGCCTCGAGCCCAGCCACCGCCTCCCGCAGGGCCCCGGAACTGTCGCTGGCCACCGGGGCGGCAGCACTGGCGGCGGCCACCACCGCCGCAACCAGAGTGCGGATCGCCTCCCGATCGAGGTGGCCCTCCGCCAGCGCCTGGAGGGTGATGCGGCGCACCCGGTCGCGGACACCAGCGGGATCGGCGACCACCGCAGCCGCCACATCCGCCCCGACCGTCGTGGTGTCGCCGTTGGGGGCGGGCGCCGATGTCGACGGAGCCACGGTGCCGCTGAGGCTGGCTTCCGCCAGCACATGGCCGGCCATGGCCTCTTCGACCATCGCCAGACCGGCGGACGCAGGCAGGCCCAGCCGACGGTCCAGGGCCAGCAGCCGCAGCCGGTAGCGGTGGGGCGGCCCCGGTGGCGGTTGGGGCCCTTGATACCGCACGCCCCGGGACCAGTCGAGCGAGGGTTCGAGCCCCTCGGGCAGGTGATGCACCGAGGCGGGAATGTCGTGGAGCAACCAGTGCAGCCAGGGTGTGGCCCCAGCGTCGGGGTCGTCAAAGATCAGCACATAGCTGGCGGTGCCCTGCGGTTCGCCGCTCCAGTGCAGGGCCGGCGAGAGGTTGCGGCCCCAGGCCGTGTGGCGCCGCGGGATGGGTTCCCCATCGGCAAAGCCGGGGCTGGTGAGCAGCATCCGCGGGCTGCCGCCGCCGTCCTCGAGGAGCAGATCCAGCCGCAACATCGTGTTCCCTTCGGGGTAGCGGGCCTGCAGCTGGCCGCCGTAGGCCTGCTGCAGCGCTGTTGCCACCCCGTGGGCCAGATGGGTGCCGGTGAAGGTGAGCCGGCGCTCCCCCGCCGGCGCCTGGGGGGGATGGTCGATGTCCATGATGCGTTCGAGGGGATGCTCAGCCCCCTCCCGCTCGGCTGTGTGCTGCACCAGTCGCTGGATCTCGGGCCAGAGGGCGTCGAGGCGCGGGCCATGGAGCTGCAGTGCCGCCGCCGGCTGCCGATCCTGCAAGCGGCGACAGGCCGGACAGCGCTGCCGCTGGGGTTCGAGCCGCAGGGCTTCGGCCCACTGCCAGCGCCCCTTGTGATACACAGCGCCGCAGTCAGGGCAACGGCAGGGGTCGGGCCAGTGGGTCTCATCGCGGTAGGGGTCAGCACGCAGGCCAGAGTCGAGGCCCTCCTGGCGGGCCCGGTGGCTACCGCGGGCCGGATCGAGGGGATGGACCATGGCCGGGGATGGGACGTTGCCCCCCTCCGTTACGGCAGCCTGGCGGCCATGGCGACCAGGCGCCGCGGGAATGGGGCAGATGGCCCGGCTGGGTAGAGATGCTCAATCCGTTGATCCCGTCGGCATCGCTACACCACCCGGGCCGGGCCCGGCGCTGTGGTGACAACACACTGATCGCGGTCGCCTGGGATGGCGTCCTCAGCCGTGCCGGCTCGCGGGCCCTGCGCCACAGCCTCGACGACCGGCCCCCTGCAGGACGATGAGCGCAACATCCTCGCCAATCTGGCCGAGACCCTGGCCCTGGCACCGGCCGTGACCGAAATGGTGCTGGCGGTCATGGATGTGCTTCATGCAAGGGTGCTGGATCCGGGGGCGGAGCCATGACTTCGATGGCAGCCTCGATCTGCCGCTGCTGGCGGGCATCACGCAGCAGTTCCGAAGGACGCACGAGGAAGCGCTGGCGGAACTCGACCGAGAAGAGGCTGGGGCTGCGGTAGCCACAGGTGCGGGCCACCTGGCCGACGGTCAGATCGGGCAGCGGATTCGTCAGGAGCCGGTGGGCCAGATCGAGCCGCTGCATCCGGATCCACTGGGTGGCGGTGCAACCCAGCCGGTCGCGGAAGGCGTATTGGAGGGCACGGCGGGAATAGAAGCTGTGCCGTTCGAGGGCCGTGAGGTTGAGGGGTTGATCCAGATGCTGGCGGATGAAGGCGAGCAGTTCGTCAAAACCGTCCCGCCCCGTGCGCTCTCTCTGCTGGAGGCGTTCGAGAGGTTCCTCGCGGC
>CAZWFG010000129.1:0-6267 GCA_964632245.1 uncultured Synechococcus sp.
CGGGCATGGCGTTGAAGGCATGGGTGAGCATCGTCACCCCCCGGTCGTAGGCGCCGTGGGCGGCGACCTCGTCGGCGGTGCTGTGGCCCAGGCACACCACCACGCCCCGCTCGTGCAGGGCCTGGATGACAGCGGCGGCGCCGGGCAGCTCCGGCGCCAGGGTCACCAGGGCGATGCCGTCCTCGAAACCACCGATGCGGGCATCAAGGGCCTCGAGGGAGGGGGCCGCCAGGTGCTCGGCCGGGTGGGCGCCCCGGCGTTCCCGGGCCAGGAACGGCCCTTCGAGGTGGGCGCCGAGCAACCGGCACCGACCGTGGCGGTGCTGGCGGCGGGCCTCCTCCAGCACCGCCAGGGCCTGGCGCAGGGGCTCCACCGCGCAGGTCACCAGGGTCGGACTGATGGCCTCGACCCCATCGGCCCAGAGGTGGTCGAGCAGCTCCAGCAGCCGCGGCAGCTGCGCTGGCTCCAGCTCGGGGAAGGGCAGCCCCAGGCCACCGTTGATCTGCAGGTCAATGCCGGCCGGACTGAGCCAGTCGCCGCCCCAGTCGTCGCCGGCTCCGCAGCTGCCGGCGGGCAGGGGCTGCAGGCTGGCGATACGGCCGCCATCGTCGATCCCCAGCCGCCAGCGCTGCCCATCCTCGGCAGGCAGGGGCAGGCGCAGGTTGGTGTGCCAGTGCATGGCGGGGGCAGGGGAGAATACTGGTAGTGGCAGTCTGCCGATGGGCGGCGATCCCCGGGTCGGGGTGGTCATGGGCAGCGATTCCGACCTGCCGACCCTGCAGGCGGCGGTGGAGGTGCTCACGTCGTTCGGGGTGGCCCACGAGGTGCGGGTGCTGTCGGCCCATCGCACCCCCCTGGCCATGGTCGACTACGCCCGCAGCGCCGCCGACCGGGGGTTGCAGGTGCTGATCGCCGGTGCCGGTGGTGCCGCCCACCTGCCGGGCATGGTGGCGTCGCTCACGCCGCTGCCCGTGATCGGCGTGCCGGTGACCAGCCGGGCGCTGTCGGGTCTTGATTCGCTCTATTCGATCGTGCAGATGCCGGCGGGCATCCCGGTGGCGACGGTGGCCATCGGCAATGCCACCAATGCCGGCCTGCTGGCGGTGCAGATTCTGGCGG
Source organism: uncultured Synechococcus sp. (assembly GCA_964632245.1). GTDB lineage: Bacteria > Cyanobacteriota > Cyanobacteriia > PCC-6307 > Cyanobiaceae > CAIQIA01. Next base: position 1,120 of record CAZWFG010000129.1, read on the forward strand.
TGGCCGATCCGGCCCTGCGGGACGCCGTCGTGGCGCACCGGACAAGCCTGGCCGCCAGCGTCGAGGCCCGCGACCGGCGCCTGCAGGAGCTGGGCAGCAGCCGCTACCTGGCCGAACGGGACCAGCCCGCCCCGTGAGACGCCCCCCTCTGCCGCTGCTGCTGCTGATCCTGGCGGCGGTGCTGAGCCGCTGGCTCACCCGCACCGAGCTGGTGCAGGCCTGGGATGCCGGCAATTTCGTGCTGGCGCTGGATCACCTCGACCTGGCGGCCCAGCAGCCCCACCTGCCGGGCTGCTTCTGGAATCTGATCGTGCTGGGCCGGGCCCTGCGGCCCCTGACCGGCGGCAACGGCGTGGCGGCCCTCGAACTGCTCAATGCCCTGGCAGCCGGCGTGGCGGTGCCCTGCGCCTGGCTGCTGGGCCGGCGCATGGCGACACCACGGACGGGCTGGTGGGCGGCGGTGCTGGTGCTCACGGCACCCCTGCTGTGGTTCTACGGCAGCCAGCCCCTCAGCTACGGGGTCGAACTGGGCTGGGTGCTGGCCATCGCCCTCTGCGGCTGGCTGGTGGCTGCCGGTCGCGCCTGGGCCCTGGTGCCCCTGGCCCTGCTGATGGCCACCGCCGGCGGCATCCGCCCCAACACACCTGTTTTTTTATTGCCCCTGGCCCTGGCCTGCTGCTGGCGGGGCCGTCGGCTGGGCATCGCCCCATGGCGCATCGGCCTGGCGCTGCTGCTGGGGGCCGGCGTGCTGGTGGCCTGGTTCCATGCCTTTCTGGTCGAGGCCGGCGGGGTGCCGCTGGTGCTGCGGCTGCTGCTGCAATGGCAGGGCGGCCATGCGCGCCAGAGCCTTGAGGGCGGCGTGTTGAGCAACGGCTGGCTGCTGATCAAGACCACCGCCCTCACCGCCCCCCTGGCCCTGGCGCTGCTGCTGGCCCTGGCCCGCCGGGGCGACACGCTGGCCGCCAGCGCCTGGCGGCGGCTGTTCCTGCTGCTGTGGATCATCCCCGGCAGCCTGTATTTCCTGCTGGTGCACTTCACCCGCATGGGCCATGCCACCACGATCCTGCCGGGCCTGGTCATGGCGATGGCCCTGCCCCTGGCGGGCCGCAGCCGCTGGCCGCGGGACCTGCTGCTGGTGGGCCTGCTGCAGGCGCTGCTGTTTTTGCTGGTGCCCGGCGACCGTTTCGCCAGCCAGCTGCGCAGCTACGACCGCGAATGGGGTGCCGCCATCACCGAGGCCCGGCGGTTCGATGCCGCCACCACCCTGGTGGTGGCCAGCGGCAGCCGGGAAGACCGGGCCCACCGGCTGCCGTCGGTGCACCTGCCGGCCTATGACCACGACCAGAGCGACTACCGGCTCGATGAGGTGCAGGAGCGGGTGCCGGCGCGGCCGCCGCTGCAGCGGGTGCTGCTGTTCGACCGGGGCTTGGCGGTGCCTGCCCCCCAGGTGGCCGGCACCGTCAGCCGCTCACTGATTCCCGGCCGGCTGCGGGTGCACGAGATTCCGGTGCCACCCGGCGGCCTGCAGGTGGGCTGGCGGGCCGTGGAGCCGGCGGCGATGCCCAGGGTGACGCCCGAGGTGACGCCATGAGCCTCGGCAGCCTGCCCCGCTGGCTGCGGCTGAGCCTGGCCCTGCCGCTGCTGATGCTCAACCTGTTCGTGCTGCGTCAGCTGCTGCTGCCCCTGGCGCCCTTTCCGGCCCTGTTTCTCACCGCCGCCCTGATCGCCTTTCTGCTCGACATCCCCAGCCGCTGGCTGCAGCAGCGGGGGCTGCCGCGGGCCCTGAGCCTGAGCCTGGTGCTGGGGCTGGCCCTGGGGGGGCTGGTGCTGGCGGTGGTGTGGCTGGTGCCGCGGCTGGTGGAACAGCTGGATGAACTGATCACCGCCCTGCCGGGCTGGCTGGCCCAGGGCGAAATCCTGCTGGATCAGCTGCAGACCTGGGCCGCCGACCGCGGGCTGCCGACGGACTTCGGCGACCTCAGCAGTGATCTGCTGAGCCGAACCAGCAAGATCGCCAGTCAGCTGAGCCAGCGGGTGCTGAGCCTGCTGGGCACAACCCTGGGGATCACGGTCAACACGGTGATCGTGGTGGTTCTGAGTGTCTTTCTGCTGCTGGGGGGGGAAGCCATCGTCGAGGGTCTGGCCGCCTGGCTGCCGGCCCCTTCGAGGGGACTGGTGATGGGGACGCTGCAACGCACCTTCACCGGCTACTTCGCCGGACAGGTGCTGCTGGCGCTGATTCTCTCGAGCCTGCAGATCCTGGTGTTCAGCGCGCTGAGCATTCCCTATGGCGTGCTGTTTGCCGTGCTGATCGGCTTGACGACCCTGATTCCCTACGCCAGTGCCCTCACGATCGTGGGGGTCTCGCTGTTGCTGGCCCTGCAGGATCCACGCCAGGGTCTCGAAGTGCTGGCGGCGGCCATCACCGTGGGTCAGATCGTCGATCAGGTGATTCAACCGCGACTGATGGGCAGCATCGTGGGTCTGCAGCCTGCCTGGCTGCTGATCAGCCTGCCGATCGGCGCCCGGCTGGCCAGCCTGCTGGGCCTGGGCGAACTGCTGGGCCTGCTGCTGGCGGTGCCGGTGGCCAGCTGCCTCAAGACCTTCCTGGATGCCTGGGCCCGCCAGCTGCGGGCCGGTGAGGGCCAGGCTGCCCCCACCGAGGCCGGTTGATCTCAGGCAGGGGGGGAGAGGGGCCCGTTCCCCTCCAGCAAGGCGATGACGGCGGCGACGCTGGCCTCAAGGCTGAGGGCACCGGTGTCGACCCGCAGCTCGGGGGCCTCAGGCACCTCGTAGGGGCTGGAGATGCCGGTGAAGTCTTTGATCACGCCGGCGCGGGCCTTGGCGTAGAGGCCCTTGGGATCCCGGCCTTCGCACACGCCCAGGTCGGCGGCGCAGTGGATCTCGATGAAATCACCGTCCGCCACCAGCGAACGAGCCCGGTCGCGGTCGGCCCGGAAGGGGCTGACGAAGGCCGTGAGCACGATCACGCCGGCATCGAGGAACAGGCGCGACACCTCACCGATGCGGCGGATGTTCTCGACCCGGTCGGCATCCGAAAACCCCAGGTCGCTGCAGAGCCCATGGCGGATGTTGTCGCCATCGAGCACGTAGGTGGCCAGACCGCGCTGGAACAGCTCGGCATTGACGGCATTGGCCAGGGTGCTCTTGCCCGACCCCGACAGGCCCGTGAACCAGAGGATGGCGCTGCGGTGGCCCCGCTGCTGCGCCCGCGCCGCCCGGTCGACCGTGGCCTCGTGCCAGGCGATGTTGGTGGCGGCCCCCTGGTCGATGACGGCGCCGTAGGGGGACCCAGAGGCAGGGGTGGCGGTCATGAGGCAAGCGGCAACGTGCTGCCATTGTCCCCGCTCAGCGGCCCCCCTGGGCTGGCCGGCCAGCAGGGGCAGCAGGGCGAGCAGAGGCCAGGGGCTGGGCATCACGTCAGGCTGGTGTGACCCACTGTCGCCGTTGAACCGCGGGGGCCGGCCGTGACGGTGATGCCGGCACGGATCCGTTCCCGCAGGGCCGCCACATGACTGATGACGCCGATGAGGCGGCCGCCGGCCCGCAGGCGGTCGAGCTCGTCCATCGCCAGCTGCAGGCTGTCGGGGTCGAGGCTGCCGAACCCTTCATCGATGAACAGCGCCTCGAGCTGCACGCCGCCGGCATGGGCCTGCACCGTGTCGGCCACCCCCAGGGCCAGGGCCAGCGACGCCTGAAACGTCTCGCCCCCCGAGAGGCTGTTCACCTCCCGCTCCTCGCCGGTGAAGGCATCGAGCACCCGCAGGCTGAGGCCGGCCTGGCGCCCGCCGCGGCCGCCCTCATCGCTCAGCTGCAGCCGGTAACGGCCTGAGGTCATCTGCCCGAGGCGCTGGTTGGCGTGGCGGCAGATCTCGTCGAGGTAGGCCGCCAGCACCCAGCGCTGCAGCGAGATGTAGGGGGCCGCCCGACCCGTGCAGCGGTCGGCCACGGCCGACAGCCGCTGGGCCTGCCCATGGGCCTCGGCCCGCACCTCACTGCCGGCGCGGTGCTGGTCGGACAGCTCGGTGATGGCGGCGGCGGCCGAACGGGCCTCGCTGTGGTGGGCGACCGCCGCGGTGCGCTGGCCATCGGCGGCGGTCGCGGCCTCGACGGCGACGGCGGTGTCGGGCCTGGCCTCCGGCAGGTCGGCCAGATCAGGGGCCGCCAGTTCCCCCCGCTTCTCGGTGCGTTCGCGGTCCCAGGCCTCGATCCGTTCGAGCACCTTGCGGCGCCAGTCCTCCTTCGCCAGGGCCGCCTCGACCGCGGCCCCATCGGCGAACGGTGACCCCTGCAGATCCCGGGCCAGGCGGGCCGCCGCCTGGTCGAGCCGGCTGCGGGCCCGGCCGCTGGCCTCGACGGTGGCGGCGAGGGTCCGCAGGGCCGTCTCGAGGGGCGGCAGGCTGCGCAGCACCATCGCCGGCTCCAGGGAGGCGCCGAGGTCGGCGGCGATGGCGGCCGCCAGGGTCTGCGCCTGCTGGCGGGCGGCCGTTTCGGCCTGGCGCTGCAGGGCCTGCTCGGTGGTGGCCGCCTGGAGGCTGGCCTGCAGCGCCTCGACGGTGCGGCCCTGGGCCGCGAGGGTCTGCTGCAGCGGCTCGCGAGCGGCAGCGGCCTTGCGGGCTTCGGCCAGGGCCGCCTCCGCCGCCGCGGCCGCCGCCGCCGGATCCGCCGCCGGATCACCGGCCTTGTCGTGCAGGGCCCGCTGCTCGGCCGTCGCGGTGGCCAGGGCCGTCGCCGCCTGGCGGGCCGTGCTGGTGGCGGTCTGCAGCGCCGTCTCGGCCGCCTGCAGGTCGGCGTCGGCCACGGCGTCGGCGGCGGGGTGGGCCGGCGCCGGATGGTCGGCGCCACCACAGACCGGGCAGGGCACCCCCGGCTGCAGGTCGGCCGCCAGCCGGGCCGCCATGCCGGCGATCTGCCGCTGGCGCAGGCGCTGCAGGGTCGTGGTCGCCTGCTGCAGATGGCGATCGGCCCGGTCTGCAGCGGCCCGCGCCTGGCGTTCGGCGGCCAGGGCCGCGGTCAGGGCGGCGGCGGCGGTGGCCTGGGCCCGGGCCTCGCTGGCGAGCTGCTGCAGCCCCTCCAGGCGGTCGTGGGCCGAGCGGGCCTGCTCGAGGGACGCCTGGGTGGCCCGCT
>CAZWFG010000130.1:0-6241 GCA_964632245.1 uncultured Synechococcus sp.
GGTGGTACTTGCCGAGCACGTCGCCCACGACGCGGGCGCACTTGCGGTAGGGCCGGTCCGGCGTCAGACCGAGTTCATGCATCGCGAACAGGATGCGCCGCTGCACGGGTTTGAGCCCGTCGCGCACATCCGGCAGCGCCCGACCCACGATCACGCTCATCGCGTATTCGAGATACGAGCGCTGCATCTCCTGATGCAGGGCGATCGGAACGATGCGCTCGTCCGCCATCCCGGCCGCTGTCGTTGGAATCGGTGTGCGTCAGCCTACAGATGGTCCCCGGTTCTGCCGCTCGCCAGGGTCAGTCCCCGCCGCTGCCCGCCAGACCCTGGGCCCGATCGACCGCCATGCGCAGCCGTTCGTCGCGGAACATCGCCTGGGTGTCGCGACGCAGCCGCTCCCCCCAGAGCTGGTCCTTCTGGTACTTGTCGAGCACGTAATCAGGTTCCTTGGCCAGGGCCTGCACCGCCAGTCCCACGGTGTCGGCACTGGTGCGCCCCTGGGCGTAGAGGGCCGCCGCCAGGGCCAGGGTGGGTTCCGCCGCACCGGGGCTGAGCTCGAGGGCCTTGCGCCAGCGGCCCACCGCCTCGTTGTTCTGGCCCAGTTCGTAGAGCACGATCCCCTGGTTGTTGACGGCCTCCCAGAAGCTGCGCCGCAGGCCCGAGGCCTTCTCGAACGATCCCAGGGCCGTGGCCAGGTCTCCCAGCTGGATCTGGGCATTGCCGAGGTCGAAATAGGCGGCGGCATTGTTGCCGTCGAGGCGCAACCCCTCGCGGATCAGTCGCTGGGCTTCCTCGGCCTTGCCCTTGCGCAGGTTCAGGGCCCCCTCGGCGAACCAGACCCCCGGGTTGGAGGGGTTGAGCTGCTTGGCCCGGCCCAGGGCCACGGCCGCCGCATCGGCCTTGTCGCTGCGCAGCTGGGCTTCGGCCAGCACCAGCCAGGCGCGGGGATCGTTGGGCAGCACCTGCACCGCCAGTTCTGCCAGCCGCCGCGCCTCCTCGGCCTGGCCCATCTGCAGCAGTCCGGCGGCGGCGCCGGCGATGCCCAGGCCGGCCTCGTTCAGCTCCTTGGTGCTGGGCACATAGACGTAGGGCACCAGGGCCGAAGCCGGCAGGGGCATCAGACCTGCGGCCGCCGCCAGCAAGGGGAGCAGCCAGCGACGCATGGCTTGGTTCCAGAGTTCCCTGAGCCTAGGGGCTGCCGGCGGAGGTGCCCGCCGCGGCCTGAAGGTTGCGCCGCCACATCCAGGGTCGGATGCGGCGCAGGGCCGAGGCCCGCAGGGCGCTGTCCCACTGGCCGTCGTCCCAGCTCAGCAGCGTGTCGCGATCGGCGCTGAGGATCCAGTCGCGGGGGCGGCAGGCCGGATCATCCGGGGCTGGCGCCAGATCCTGGTTCCAGGGGCAGGCCTCCTGGCAGAGATCGCAGCCGGCCACCCAGCCCTGCAGCTGGGCGCCGATGGCGGCCGGCAGGGTGGGGTCGCGGTTCTCGATGGTGTGGTACGCGATGCAGCGGCGGCTGTCGACCACGAAGGGTTCGCGGATCGCTTCGGTGGGGCAGGCCGGCAGGCAGCGGCTGCAGCTGCCGCAACGGGGCCGGGCCGGTGTGTCGGCGGGCAGCGGCAGGTCGGTGATCAGCGCCCCCAGCAGCAGCCACGAGCCCCGGCGGTGGTGGATGAGGTTGCCGTGTTTGCCGATCCAGCCCAGGCCCGCCTCTTCGGCCCAGGCCTTTTCCATCAGGGGCGCCGCATCGACGCACACCCGCCAGCGGCAGTCGGCCCGATGCTGCTGCAACCAGCGACCCAGCCGCCGCAACCGGCCGTCGATGACGCGGTGGTAGTCGCGTCCCCAGCCGTAGCGGGCGATGCGGGGGGCCTGCGGTTGCTGCCGTTCGGGGCGGCTGTAGTCGAGGGCCACCAGCAGCAGACTGGCGGCCCCGGGCAGCAGGGCCTCCACCTGGCGCCGGCGGGGGTCGTGCATCCAGCCCAGTCCGGCGGCGTGGCCGGCCGCCAGCCAGCGTTCCAGGGCCGCGCTGCGCAGCTGCAGCCGCGGGCTGCCTGCGGCACTGGCCACGCCCGCCAGGGCAAAACCCTCGGCCAGGGCCTGCGCCTTGAGGCCGGCGGCCAGTGCAGCCAGGCGATCAGCCATGCGAAGGGTTCTCCAGGCGCCCGTACAGTTGCGCCGACAGGCATTCTCCCGTGAGCTCCTTCTCTCCCTCCCGCCTCCCCCTGCTCCTGCGCTGGATGGGTGGGGTGCAGGTGCTGGTGCTGCTGCTGCAGCTGCTGTCGGTGCTCGTGGCCAACGCCTGGGGAGAAGAGGCCTTCCGTCAGCTGCTGGCCGACACCCTGATCAAGGGCGCACCCCTGGCGCTGCTGGGGCTGTTGCTGATGCTCATCGCCGACCGTCTCCATCAGCCCGGCCCTGATCGCACCCCCCTGCGCTGGACGGTGATGGTTCTCTCGGGCCTGCTGGCCCTGGGGCTCCTGTTCGCGGTGCCCGTGTCGGTGGCCGGCAACGGCATCCTCGAGAGCCAGGCCGACCAGGCGGTGACCCAGAAACGCACCGAGCTCGACCGGGCGCGGCAGGAAAGCCGCAATCCGCAGCTGATCGAGGCCCTCACGGGTCAGCTGCGCCAGACCGGCCAGGTCCCGCCCGAGGCCACCGCTGCCCAGGTGCGGCAGCAGGTGCAGCGTTTCATCGACGGACGTCTCAGCCAGTTGCAGCAGCAGCTCACCCAGGCCGAACGAGCCCGCAGCCTCACCCTGGGCCAGCGGCGCTTCAGCGGCACCGCCGTGGCCCTGGTGCTGGCCCTGGCGGCCGCGGCCCTGGCCGCCGCCGCGGTCCTCTGACCGCGGCCCCTCGCTAAGTTGCAGAACGACCGCGTCCCCCTGGATCTGCCTTGGTGCCGACCCGACCCAGCCCGGAGCCGCCGGTCACCGTGCGCCTCCAGAACGATCTCAAGAACGACCTCATCGCCGGGCTTCTCGTCGTCATTCCCCTGGCGACCACGATCTGGCTGATCACGGTGATCACCCGCTTCGTGGTGTCGTTCCTGACCAAGGTCCCGAAGCAGTTCAATCCCTTCAACACCCTCAACCCGCTGCTGCAGGAGCTGATCAACCTGTCGGTGGGCCTGCTGGTGCCCCTGCTGGCGATCCTGCTCATCGGTCTGATGGCCCGCAACATCGTCGGCCGCTGGCTGCTTGATTTCGGCGAAGGAACCCTTGCCCGCATCCCCCTGGCGGGAACGATCTACAAGACCCTCAAGCAGATTCTCGAGACGGTGCTGCGCGACAACAGCACCCGCTTCCGCCGTGTTGTGCTGGTGGAATACCCCCGCGAGGGACTGTTCGCCCTGGGCTTCGTGACCGGGGTGCTGGGGGCGGCGATGCAGGGTGGCTTCGGCCAGCCGATGCTGAGCGTCTTCATTCCCACCGCCCCCAACCCCACCACCGGCTGGTACTGCGTGGTGCCCGAGACGGCGGTGCGGGACCTCGACATGACCGTCGAGGACGCCTTCCGCACGATCATCTCGGCCGGCATCGTCAGCCCGGACGACCGGGAACCACCGGCCAGCCGCAGCTTTGCCAGCCTGCTGGCCCAGCTGCGGCCTTCGTCTGCCACCGTGCCGCCCAAGGCCTGAACCCATGTCTGACCGTTCCATCGCCAGGGAACTGGCCCTGCTGATCCTGGGGCAGCGCAGTGGCCGGGCCGACCGGGCCCCCGGGGTCGATCAGCTGCTGGCCCAGGCCCTGGCCTCGCTGGCCAGCCATCTGCGCGATGCCCTCGACCGTTCGGCCGAGGACCTGCAGCAGGTGCAGCAGGCCCTGCTCGAGAGTGAACTGTCGGAGGGGGATCTGCCGCGGGTGCGTCAGCACCTCAGCCAGGGCCTCGAACGGTCGGAGCAGGTGCTCAACCGACTGTCGGCCAGCCTCGATCTTCCGCGGCTGCTGTCGCTGGCCGACCAGGCCAGCCTGCGCAGCTGGGCCCTGGAACGCAGCCAGGCGGTCATCGACGCCCAGCCCGACCTCGACCGCCGCATTGATGGGGTGATGGAGGGCTGGCGCCTCACCCGCCTGCCCCGTATTGACCAGGACATCCTGCGGCTGGCGGTGGTGGAGATCGAGACGTTCGGCACCCCGTCGGCGGTGGCGTGCAATGAGGCGGTGGAACTGGCCCATCGCTACAGCGATGAGGCGGGGCGGCGCATGATCAACGGGGTGCTGCGCCGCTACACCGTCGCGCTCGACCATCCCCTGCAGTCTTGACCGATGGCCGAATTCGACTGGTTCCAGCGCAGTGCCACCCCGCCACCGGCGGAGGCCGATCCCCAGCAGGACGCCCTGGCCTGGGCCCGCGAGGCCTATGCCCGCCTCAAGGCCCAGCAGCAGGCTGCCACCGCCGGGACCCCGCCCGACGCCGACCCTGCTCCGGAATCTCCTCCTGAACCTGCTGCGGAACCTGGTCCGGAACCCGAACCGTCACCGGAACCTGAATCCACACCGTCGCTGCTGGAGCAGGCCATGGCCCAGCGCCAGGAGCGGCTGGCCGTGCTGCAGACCACCGAGGCGCCAGCCGTCGAGAACGAGACCGGGGAGGGAGCGGACCCCAGCCTGGGCGCCCTCGACGACGCGTTCCTGTGGTCTGCCGAGGTGCTCGCCGCCCAGGGCCGCAGCGTCGACGACGTGTCGCTCGAAGAGATCGACTGGCTCAGCCGCCTGCGGCGCGGCATGGAGAAGACGCGCCAGGGGTTCGTCACCGGTCTGCTCGAGCGGCTCGGCACCGATCCCCTCAGCGGCGAGACCCTGGATGAGATCGAGTCGCTGCTGCTGCGGGCCGATGTGGGGGTGCAGGCCACCGATCAGCTGCTCGACCGCCTGCGACGCCGCATGAACGAGACCGTGCTCGAGGGGCCCGAGGCCCTCGACCTGCTGCGTGCAGAGCTGCGGCAGCTGCTCGACGCACCCCTGGCCGACGGGCGCAGCGCCATGCTGGCCCCCCGCCGCGGTGTGCTCAACATCTGGCTGCTGGTAGGGGTCAACGGGGTGGGCAAGACCACCACCCTCGGCAAGCTGGCCCATCTGGCCGTGCGCAGCGGCTACACCTGCCTGATCGCCGCCGGCGACACCTTCCGGGCTGCGGCGGTGCAGCAGCTGCAGGTGTGGGCCGACCGCAGTGGGGTGCCGCTGATTGCCAATCCCTCCGCCAATGCAGATCCAGCTGCCGTCGTCTACGACGCCATCGGCGCTGCCCGCTCCCGGGGCACCGAGCTGCTTCTGGTTGACACTGCCGGCCGGCTGCAGACCAAGAACAACCTGATGGAGGAGCTGGCCAAGGTGCGGCGCATCGTCGATCGCCTGGCCCCCGAAGCCTGTGTCGAGTCTTTGCTGGTGCTCGATGCCAGCCAGGGGCAGAACGGCCTGCGCCAGGCGATGGCCTTTGCCCCTGCCGCTGGTCTCAGTGGCGTGGTGCTCACCAAGCTCGACGGCACCGCCCGCGGCGGTGTGGCCCTGGCGGTGGCGGCCGAGGCGGGACTGCCCATCCGCTTCATCGGCGCCGGCGAGGGGCTGCGCGATCTGAGGCCGTTCAACAGCTTCGAGTTCGTCGAGGCGCTGCTGGCCCGCTGAACAGCGCCGCGGTCGATCGTGGCTACGGTGTGTCAACCTCCGGCACCCCCATGGGCGCCCAGCCGCCCACCCAGCCCACACCGCTGCCGCTCACCCCGGCCGCTTCGCTGCGGCAGCTGATCGACAGCCTCAACCGGGAGCAGCGCCGCACCCAGGAACTGCTGGCCTCCCTGGGGTTCGCCCTGCGCAGTTTCACCAACCTCAGCCGGTTTCTCGAGCTGGTGCCGCTGCTCACCGCCCGCCTCGTCGATGCCGAGGGATCGCTGCTGCTGTCGTTCCGCAGCGACGGCAGCCTCTGGCGCGAACAGCTGCACAGTTCTCCCCCTGACCGTTGCGCAGCGCTGCTGCAGCAGCTGGCGGTGCTCAGTGACCACGACCTCGACCGCCAGGCCGGTGATGAGGCGATGGCGACGCGGCTCGACCGGCTGGTGCGGCGCCACCTGGGCGATGTGCAGCTGTTCGGCACCTCCGTGGTGGCCAAGAACCGCCAGCGGGGGCGTCTGTATGTGTTCAGCGCCGACCCGCAGTTCTCGTGGAGCGATGTGCGCCGCCGCCATGTGCAGCTCGTGGCCGACCAGACCGCCGTCGCCATCGAAAACGAGCTGCTGCTGGAGGAGATG
>CAZWFG010000131.1:0-6155 GCA_964632245.1 uncultured Synechococcus sp.
GCGAGGAACTCGACAACAAGCTGCTGGACATCTCGATCGCCAACTCCAACGCCAACGAAGCCATCGGTGCCGTGGAACCCAAACTCAGCATCGGCACCAGCTCTGGCTGGAACAAGACCTTCGGCCAGAGCAATTCGCAGGCACCGGTGAACATGGGCACTGTCACCGAGCAGCTCGACCAGACGCTGGCCATGAATCTGAGCTGGTCCATCTTTGATGGTGGCCGGGCCGCGGCCGCGTCCAGGCGTTTCCGCCAGGTGGCCAAGGAAAACGCGTTCCAATTCGCCGACACCCGCAACTCGTTGCGTCTGGATGTTGAATCGTCGTTCTTCAAGCTGCAGGAAAACGTCCGCAATCTGCTCTCCAACTCCCGCGAGGTGGTCAGCAGCCGCGAAGCCCTGCGCCTCGCCCGCCTGCGCTTCCAGGCCGGTGTCGGCACCCAGCGCAACGTGGTGGATGCCCAGCGCGACGTGACCCAGGCTGAGGTGCGCTACAGCCAGGCCCTCTTCGATTACAACGTCTCGATCGCCGAGCTGCAGCGCCGCACCGGCCTCGATCGGGTGCTGCGCTGTGCGCCGTCGCGGCTGCCGGCCCAGCCGCCGCCGCAGGACCCGCTCACCAACATCCCCGTGTTGCCGGTGCCCTCCACCTCCCCCTGCGAGATGGAACCCCTGGCCAACCAGCGCCGCTGATCCCACGGCTTGCCTCCCCCGCGCCTGCTGTTGCTGTCGCTCCGCCTCGGCCTGTTCCAGGCGTGTCTGGGGGGCCTGTCGGTGCTCACCCTCGGCATCTTCAACCGGTTGCTGATCAACGAATTCGCCGTGCCCGCAGGCCTGGCTGCCCTTGCCCTCGGGGCCCAGCAGCTTGTGGCCTTCACGCGGGTGTGGTTCGGCCAACGTTCCGATCGCTGCCGCTGGCTGGGCCTGAGGCGCACACCCTTCATCGTCCTCGGTGCAGCAGCCTTCTGCCTGCTGTTCTGGTGGGCCGGCCGCACGGTGCTCTGGGTCGCCGAGGCCTCCCAGGCCGGAGACAGCCCGGCGGTCGTGGCCCGCTCTCTGCTGCTGGCCCTGCTGTTCCTGGCCTATGGCACCGCCATCTCGGCCAGTGCCACCCCCTTTGCAGCCCTGCTGGTTGATGTCACCGAAGAACGCGAACGGCCGGTGCTGGTGTCGATCGTCTGGACGATGCTGACCGTCGGCATCGTCGTCGGTGCCGTGCTGGCCAGCCGGTTTCTCGGCAGCGCCTGCGCCGATGCCTCCCTGCCGGCGATGGTGGCCGGGGTGGAGCGGTTGATCCGGGTGGCGCCCCTGGTCTGCTTCGGGCTGGTGCTCACGTCGGTGCTGGGGGTTGAACGGCCCCTGGCCGCCAACGGAGGCCCCACCACGGCCGCCGCCGGCGCTGCCATCGCCGAGCCCGGGTTCTGGCGGTCCCTGCGGCTGCTGCGGGCGGATCCCCAGGTGGGGTATTTCTTTGTGGTGCTGTGCCTCTTCACCTTCAGCCTCTTTCTGCAGGAGTCGGTGCTGGAGCCCTACGGCGGTGCCATCTTCGGCCTGTCGGTCTGTGACACCACCCGCCTCAATGCCCTCTGGGGCATGGGCACCCTGCTCGGCATCGGCAGCACCGGCTTTCTGCTGGTGCCGCGGCTGGGTCCCCAGCGCACGGCCCTGCTCGGCGGCAGCCTTGCCGCCGCCTTTCTGCTGCTGATCGTGCTGGCCGGCGCCCTGGGGTCCCTGGAACTCTTCCGCGCCGGTCTGGTGCTCTTCGGTTATGGCGCCGGGGTCTGCACCAATGCCTCCCTGACGTTGATGCTCAGCCTCACGTCCCCGCGGTTGGCGGGCACGTTCCTCGGGGTCTGGGGTCTGGCCCAGGCCTACGCCCGCGGCATCGGCACCGTCGCCGGTGGTGGCCTGCTCAGCCTGGTCGGCGGGGTGGTGGGCGGTCAGGACACCTTCGCGGCCTATGCCAGCGTGTTCGTTCTCCAGTCCCTCGGCCTGCTGCTGTCGGGTCTGCTGCTGCTGCGGGTGGACACCACCTTGTTTCAGCAGCGGATCGAACAGGCCTTCGCCCGCCTGGCGGCCGCCGAGCTCGACTGAACCTTCCCCCCCCGATCCTTCCCGTGACTTCTGGCTTCAGCCCTGCCGAGACCCCACCGCCTCCCTTTCCCCTCGGCAGCGACTGGAGCACCCTGTTTTCGCTGGTTGACGAAGTGGCCGAGCGACAGCGCCGGGATTTCGGTCGGCTGGCGAGTGACCTCAAGGCCGACGGCAGCCTGATCACCGATTGCGATCGCTGGAGTGATGCCACCCTGGCGGCAGGCCTGGCGCAGATCTTCCCCTCGGATGGTCTGCTCAGTGAGGAGGGCAACACCAGCGTTCCCGATGCCCCGGCCTTCTGGGTCGTGGATCCCCTCGATGGCACCACGAACTTTTCGGTGGGGCTCCCCATCTGGGCGATTTCGATGGCACGCATCGAGGACGGTCGACCCGTGGCGGCCCTGCTCGACGTGCCCCCCCTGGGCCAGCGGCTTCTGGCCCTCCGCGGTCAGGGGGTCTGGAACAACGGCCAGCCCCTGGCGCCTCCGGCGCCGCCCCGCCACGGCTGCCGCTGCGCCAGCCTCTGCAGCCGTTCGATCGGGGTGCTGCGGCGTGTGCCCGAGCCGTTCCCGGCCAAGACGCGCATGCTGGGCGTGGCCAGCCTCAACCTGCTTGGTGTGGGCCTGGGCACGATGGCGGCGGCCCTGGAGGCCACTCCCCGCATCTGGGATCTGGCGGCGGTGTGGCTGATCCTCGAGGAACTGGGCTGCTGCCTCCACTCCCTCGGCCCGGAGCCCTTTCCATTGCAGCCCGGCGCCGACCTGAGTGCAGCCCCCTATCCGCTGCTGGCGGCGCGGGATGAGGAGCAGCTGCGGCGGTTTCTGCCCTGGGGGCTCGCCCTCGGTCAGGGCTGAGGTGTGGACTGAGGACCGGACTGAGGCGTCTCGGGGTCAGGGTCCAGGCCCTGGCCAAGCAGGCCGAGCGATTGCCACACCTGCTGCTTGAGGGCCTCAAGGCCCTCGCCCGTGGCCGCCGAGATCACCAGGGGGTGTTGCCCCAGGTCTGCGGCCAGCTCATCACCACGTTGCTGCCGTTCCGAGTCCGTGAGCAGTTCGGCCTTGGTGAGCACGAGCAGCCGGGGCCGACCCATCAGGCCATGGCCATAGGCCTCCAGTTCCCCCAGCAGCACGCGGGCATCGGCCAGGGGATCCTCGGCCGAGCCGTCGACCAGGTGCAGCAGCAGCCGGGTGCGTTCGATGTGGCGCAGAAAGTCGTGGCCAAGGCCCGCCCCCTGGGCGGCTCCGGCGATCAGGCCGGGGATGTCGGCGAAGACGGTGCCATCGCCGCTGGGCCGGCGCACCACCCCCAGGTTCGGCACCAGGGTGGTGAAGGGATAGTCGGCGATGCGGGGCCGGGCCGCCGACAGCACCGAGATCAGGGTGCTCTTGCCGGCATTGGGCAGGCCCACAATGCCCACCTCGGCCAGCAGTTTCAGTTCCAGCTGCAGGTCCCAGGTCTCACCCTCACGCCCCTCCGTGGCCCGCTCAGGGGCGCGGTTGCGGTTGCTGAGGAAGTGGGCGTTGCCGAGGCCGCCGCGGCCCCCCTTGGCCACCATCAGCTCCTGGCCGGCCTGGGTGAGGTCGCCGAGCACGATGCCGGTGCGGCGATCCCGCACCTCGGTGCCGCAGGGAACACGGATGATCAGGTGGTCGCCGCAGGCGCCGCTGCAGCGGTTGGGTCCGCCGCGGCGGCCATCGTCGGCCTCGAAGCTGCGCTTGTACTGGAAATCGAGCAGGGTCTGCAGGTTGCTGTCGGCGAGCAGCACCACGTCGCCGCCGCGCCCACCATCTCCCCCCGACGGTCCGCCGGCGGGCACATACTTCTCGCGGCGGAAGGCAACGATGCCGTCGCCGCCGCGGCCTGCCCGCACCTGGACGCGGGCCTGGTCGATGAACTGCATTGGCTCAACCCTAGGATCCGACGGTCGCGGCAGCGGTTTGGCCGGGGTTCGCTTCGAGAGGATCAGCAAGAGCTACCCCCCCCGGGGCAGTGCCGGCCGTAACGCCGGGCCGGTGCAGGTGCTGCACGACCTTGATCTCAGCATCGCCGATGGTGAGTTCCTGGTGCTCGTGGGGCCGTCGGGGTGCGGCAAGAGCACCTTGTTGCGGCTGCTGGCGGGCCTCGAGCAGCCCAGTGGTGGCGAGATCTGGGTGGGGGACCGGCCCGTGAGCCGCCTGCGGCCCTCCCAGCGGGATGTGGCCATGGTGTTCCAGAGCTATGCGCTCTATCCCCACCTGAGCGTGGCCGACAACATCGCCTTCGGTCTGCGCCGCAGCCGCCCCCGCACCGCGCTGCAGCAGCTGCACGATGCCGCCGGCGGCGTGCTGCGCCGGCCGTCCGAGCGGGAGCGGCGGGTGGCGGCCCGGGTCGCCGAGGTGGCGGCCATGCTCGAGCTCGAGCCGCTGCTGCAGCGCCTGCCCAGGGAACTGTCGGGTGGCCAGAAGCAACGGGTGGCCCTGGGGCGGGCCATTGCCCGTGAACCGGCGGTGTTCCTGATGGATGAGCCCCTCAGCAACCTCGATGCCAAATTGCGCACCGGCACCCGCGCCCAGATCACGGGGCTGCAACGCCGGCTGGGCACCACCACCCTCTATGTGACCCACGACCAGGTGGAGGCGATGACCATGGGCCATCGCATCGCCGTGCTCAATGCCGGCCGCCTGCAGCAGCTGGGCACGCCGCTCGAGCTCTACCGCTGGCCCTCCAACCTGTTCGTGGCCCAGTTCATCGGCAGTCCGCCGATGAATCTGCTGCCGGTGCGGGTGGCGCCGGGGGGGCAGCTGCAGCTGGGCCAGCGTCGCTTCACGCTGGAGCCCCCGCTTGCCGACCTGGTGGCCGGTCGCCCTGGCGATGCCTTCACCGCCGGCCTGCGGCCGGAACATCTGCGCCTGGGACCCGCCGCCAATCGCAATCTGCCCGCCGAGGTGGTCCATCTCGAGGCCCTTGGCAACGAACAGCTGGTCACCTGCCGGCTGGCGGATGGCGACCACCTGGTGCAGCTGCGCGTCGATCCGGAACGGTCCCTGCGGGCCGGCGAGACCGTGCACCTCGAGGTTGATCCCAGCGGCTGGAGGTTGTTTGATGCCGCCGGCGATGCCCTGGTGGTGCCCCAGGGCTGAGGTCATCCCTCAGGGGTCGGCAGCGGTTCCAGCTGCAGGGTGGCGTGGTCGATGCCCATCGCGGCCAGGTCGGCCTTGGCCCGGTGCAGCAGATCCATGTCGTCCACCGTCAGCTGGCGACGCACCAGATGGGCCGTGAGGGCGGTCTGGGAGGTGCTCATCGCCCAGATGTGCACGTGGTGCACATCCTCGACACCCTCCAGGTTCCGCAGGGTCTGCTCGACGGCCTCCGGATCGATCCCCGGGGGCACCGCATCGAGGGTGACCAGCAGGGCCTGGCGCAGCAACTCCCAGCCCGTCCAGGCCACGGCCAGGCCGACGCCGATGCCGGTGAGGGGATCAAGCCAGCCCAGGCCCGTGACCTTCACCAGCAGGGCGCTGAGCAGCACCGCCGCGCTCACGGCCGCATCGGTCAGCAGGTGGACGGCGGCGGCCCGGCGGTTGAGGTCGTGGTCGTGGCCACCGTCAGAGAACAGCCGGGCCGACACCAGGTTGACGACGATGCCGGCCATGGCCGCCCAGGCCACGGGGCCGGGATGCATCTCCACCGGCCGTTGCAGCCGCTGGATGCCTTCGGTGATCACGATGGCGGCGGCCATCACGATCAGCGCCCCGTTCATCAGGGTCGCCAGCTGGGTGGTGCGGCCGAACCCGTAGGTGAACCGCCGGTTGGCGGGGCGACGGCTCAGGTGTTCGGCCCCCCAGCCCAGCAGCAGGCCGGCCACATCCCCCAGGTTGTGGAGGGCATCGCCGATCAGGGCCAGCGAACCGAAGCTGATGCCGATCACCAGCTGCAGGCCCGAGAGGGCACTGTTGAGCAGCACGCTGGTGCGGAAGGCCGCCGGGTTGCGGGCCGCGTGCTGATGCAGGGCCGGGTGGGGCAACCGCGGGCGCTCGACCGCCGGGTGGGGGGGATGGGCGTGGGCCATGGGAGGGCTCCGCT
>CAZWFG010000132.1:0-6094 GCA_964632245.1 uncultured Synechococcus sp.
CGATCACGGCGGCGGAAACCGGCCACCTGGTGTTCGGCACGCTGCACACCAGCTCGGCGGCCCAGACGGTGGACCGGATGGTGGATGTGTTCCCGCCTTCGCAGCAGACGCAGATCCGGGTGCAGCTGAGCGGCAGCCTGATGGCGGTGTTCGCCCAGACCCTCTGCCGCCGCCGCAATCCACCGGCGGGGGCGTACGGGCGGGTGATGGCCCAGGAGATCATGGTCAACACGCCGGCCCTGGCGAATCTGATCCGCGAAGGCAAGACGGCACAGATCTATTCGCAGCTGCAGACCGGTGGTCAGTACGGCATGCAGACGCTGGAACGGGCCCTGGCGAACCTGATCGAGGCGGGCGAGATCGAGCGGGAGGAGGGGCTGGCCAAGGCCGGCAAGCCCGATGAACTGGTGCGGCTGCTGGGCGACGCCGCATGACCCGTTTCCTGGCCACGTACCGCGACCGGCAAGGGCGGGAGAAGCAGCTGCGGCTGGCGGCCGCAGACCTGCAGGCCGCCAAGCGGCTGCTGCGGCAGCGGGGGATTCTGGCCTTGAGCCTTAAGGCCGAGGCCGAACGGGTCGACAAGGTGCAGCGGGGGTTGCGGCTGCAACTGGAGCAGGCCCCGGGCGTCAAAGAGAAGGCGGTGTTCGCCAGCAAGCTGGCGGCGCTGGTGGGGGCAGGGGTGCCGATCGTGCGCAGCCTCGACCTGATGGCGCGGCAGCAGAAGCTGCCGCTGTTCAAACGGGCGATCACGCGGGTGGCGCAGGACGTGAACCAGGGGGCATCGCTGGGGGCGGCGATGCGGCGCTGGCCGCAGGTGTTCGATCAGCTCACGGTGGCGATGATCGAAGCCGGTGAGGCAGGCGGGGTGCTGGAGGAGGTGCTCAAACGGCTGGCCAAGCTGCTGGAAGACAATGCCAAGCTGCGCAACCAGATCCGCGGCGCCCTGGGTTATCCGCTGACGGTGCTGGCGATCGCGATTCTGGTGTTTCTGGGGATGACGATCTTTCTGATCCCCACCTTTGCGGGGATCTTCAAGGAGCTGGGGGCCGAACTGCCGCCGTTCACGCAGTTCATGGTGGATCTGAGTGGTCTGCTGCGGTCATCGTTCTCGGTGGTGCTGGCTGGGTTGCTGCTGCTGCTGGTGTGGGGAGTGCGGCAGCTGTATGCCACCCGTGCGGGCCGGCGACGGATCGATGCCTTGATGCTGAAGGTGCCCCTGTTCGGGGATCTGATCCAGAAAACAGCAACCGCCCAGTTCTGCCGCACCTTCAGCTCCCTCAGCCGGGCGGGGGTGCCGATTCTGATGGCGCTTGACATCGTGCGCGACACCGTGGGCAACAGCATCCTGGCGGATGCGGTGGAGGCCTCGAAACACGAAGTGCAGGAAGGCGGCATGCTCAGCACGGCCCTGGGTCGGCGTCAGGTGTTCCCCGACATGGCGATGAGCATGCTGGCGATCGGCGAAGAAACCGGCCAACTGGATGGCATGCTCTCCAAGGTGGCGGATTTCTATGAAGACGAAATCTCCGCCACGGTCAAAGCAATGACGGCAATGCTGGAGCCAATGATGATTGTCCTGGTGGGCGGGATTGTGGGGTCAATCCTGATGGCCATGTACCTGCCGATGTTCAGCGTGTTTGACAAGATCAAGTGATCCCTTGATCAGCCCTGCCGCCTCCAGTTCGGGAATGAAGCCGAAGGCGGTTGGATGGCTGAGGCGGTCGGGAAACAGCACACCATCGAGGTGATCGCATTCGTGCTGCACCACCCGGGCATGGAAGCCCTCCACGCATTCATCGACCGGCTGCCCCCTGTCATCGAACCCCTGCATGCGCAAACGCAGCCAGCGCGACACCTGCCCGCGCAGGCCCGGCACACTCAGACAGCCCTCCCAGCCGTCTTCGCACTCGGGCCCCAGCGGGGTGAGCACCGGATTGATCAACACCGTGCGGGGGATCGGGGGGGCATCGGGGTAGCGCGGGTTGGGCCCGCCGCCACCGAACAACACCACCCGCAGCGGCACCCCGATCTGGGGGGCCGCCAGCCCTGCACCGTTGCAGGCCGCCATCGTGTCGTCGAGATCGACGATCAGCCGCGGCAGCAGGGGATCGCCCAGATCCCGCACCGGCCTGGCCGGCTGGCGCAGCCGTGGGTCCCCCAGCCGCAGAACAGGGCAGATCGCCATGGGCCCGTGCTCACTGCCGTCATCCAAGCAGGCCCCCCACCAGCGGCCACCAGGCATCTGCGGCCACCAGATCGGCATCGCTGAGGCCAGCGCAACGCCGCACCTCGGCCGCCTGGCTGTCGAGCAGGGAGCCATGCAGCACCTCGCCGAAGGCCCGGCGCAACACGGCGCTGGCGGCAAAGGCGGCCGAGGCCTCCGCCAGGGTGGCCGGCAACCGCATCGCCGCGCCGGCAGGCAGCTGGGCGGGATCACCGCTCACCGGCGGTGGCAGCGGCCGGGGCTGCTCCAACCCCGCCAGCGCCACCGCCTGCACCGCCGCCAGCAGCAGGTAAGGATTGGCGGCCAGGTCCACCACCTTGAGTTCCAGGTGGGCCGCAGCCCCATCGGCGGCCGTGGGGATGAGCCGCAGGGCCGCCTCCCGGTTCTCGATGCCCCACACCTGAAACGGTGCCGACCAGGATCCGGGCGCCAGCCGTCGGTAGGAGATCTCCAGCGGGCAGGCCAGGGCCAGCAGGGCCGGCAGTTCGTCGAGCAGCGCCGCGATCACGGCATCGCCGGCGTCGGTCAGCAGCAGCGGCAGGCCATCGCGCTGCAGGCTGAGGTGCAGATGCCCGCCATTGCCGACGCGATCAAGGCTGGGTTTGGGGCTGAAACTGCAACGCCAGCCGAAGGGCCCACCGAAACGACGCGTCACCCGCTGAATCACCAGCCGGGCCTGCACCAGCCGGTCGGCCACCTCGAGGGGAGTGCCAGGCGCCAGCGACAGTTCGAACTGGCTGGGGCCGTATTCCGGATGGAACTGCAGCCAGGGGATGCCAGCGGCCTCGAGGGCCTCCAGCAGGGCGGTGGCGTAATCAAGACCGTCCACCAGGCGATCGGCGCCATAGGGGCCGCCGGGGATGGCCGGCTGGGGGGCGCCCTCGGCATCGGGGCTGGCCACCAGCCACTCCAGTTCGAACCCTGCCCGCAGCTCCAGGCCCGCCTGCTGCAGCGACTCCTGCTCCAGACGGCAGAGATGGCGCTGATCGCCCGCATAGGGTTCGCCCGTGCGTTCGACACGCTCGCCCGGCGCCCAGGCCCAGCCGCTGCCGGGGTCCAGCGGCGCCAGGGCAGTGGCATCGGCCCGCAGGCGCAGATCGCCATCTGGCCTGGCCAGGCGATGGGCCGGATCGATGGCGCCATCGGCCCGAAAGGCATCCGAAACGGGCGAGAAGCCCACCCCCACCGCCGCCGCCCCATCGAAGGCAGCCAGGGGCACCACCTTCACCAGCGGCGCACCGGCATGGTTCACCCAGGTGATCGCCACCCAGCGGATGCCCTGATCGGCGAGGGCGGCGACCTGCGGCGACAGGCAAGGGGTCACGGGCAGCGGTGCCACTGCCGCCATGATTGCTACGGCCGAGGGCCAAGAGACACCACCTCACTGCGCCGACCGGCCTCGATCACGGCTTCGGCGACGCGCAGGGCCTCCACCGCCGTGGTCAGGTCGGCCACCTGGGAGGGCCGGTGCTGGCTGACGCAGGTGCAGAAATCGGCCAGCTGGTCGCGCAGGGCACCGCCCACCCGGCCCTCGCAGACGGGCCAGAGCGCGATGGCGTCCCCGCGCAGCTGGGCCGTGCGTTCAAGGCCCACCACGGCCAGATCGGCGTCGATGCCGCCGTGGGCCATGGGCTGGTGATCTGGCACGGTCCAGCTGCTCTCCAGCTGGGCGACGCTGCCATCGGCAAGCCGCAGCAGGGCAAAGCAGCCCAGCGGGGCCAGGTGATCCCCCTGGCGCACCTCCATCGCCATCACCGATGTGACCCGGCTCTGGGTGAGCCAGAGCACCAGGTCGATGTCGTGGATGAGGGTGCGATGCACCGTATGGATGCGATCGGCGATGGCGGCAAACGAGGTGCGACGGCAGTTGCGCCGGGCCCGGATGGACACCGGATCACCGAAGGCGCCAGCGGCCATCTGCTGCTGCAGTTCGCGGTGGGAGGGCTCATAGCGCAGGATCAGACCCGTCTGCAGGGTGAGGCCGGCCTCGACCGCCAGCTGTTGCAGTTCCCTGGCCTGCTGCCAGTCGGGAGCCAGCGGTTTCTCCACGAACAGGTGGCGCCCTTGCGCCAGGGCTGCTCTGGCCTGCGGGCCGTGCTGTTCATCGGGTGTGGCCAGCACCACGGCATCCAGGCTGTCGTCGGCGATCAGCTCGAGGGCATCGGCATGGCGTGTCATCACCCCGTGGCGGTCGGCCACCCGAGACAGCTGCAGCGGATCGGCATCGGCCAGGGCCGCCAGCTCCACCCCCGGCAGGTGGGCAAGCACGTCGGCATGCAACTGGCCGAACCGCCCCACGCCGGCGAGGCCCACCCGCAGGGGCCGGGCAGACGCGGTGGGAGGCATGGCTGGCGGGCACCTGCCGGTGAGCATGGCAGCCGACGGCGATCAGCCATTCAATTGCAGCGGTCTCGCCATGACGCTGGCAACGCTGCCCCTGAGTGGCAGGCATGGAGACTTGAGAGTGATCAGGGTGCTTGTGGAGGCCTGTCCACTCAAGGGGCTTGTTGGGCGGGTGCCTGGCCTATGACTGTCCCTGGTCTGAAGGTGCCAAAAGTGATTAATCCCCGAACTTTGTCCCAGAAATGCGAACACACATGGCGAACCCCGATGAAGCCTAGATCTTTGAGACGGCATACGTACTCCGCATGATTCTCTATGTCTGCAATAAGCACCCATCCTCCTGGCTTGAGGACGCGGGCCATCTCATCCAACGCCATTGCGCGATCTGACTGCTTCTCTAAGTTATGGACGACCCAGTGAGAAACCACCACGTCGAACGACTCATCAGCGAAGGGTAGTTGGCGCGCATCGCCAGTCAGGACCTCGACGCGATCCGCGACGCCCTCGGCATAGGCGTTGGCAAGCGTCGCTTCAGGTCGATTACCAGATTGGTCCTTTGCAAACCAGAGGTCAATACCTACGGCACGTCCGAATGGGACGCGACTTGCCGCGGCAGTGAGCAAAAGACCCCGCCCACATCCCACATCAAGCACTACTTCAGTCCCCAACCACGGCACCAATCCAAGAATCTTTTGTCGAACGCGAACCTTATCGACCAGACTCCCGTACAGCATGTAGCAGCCCATGCAGAGGGCGTAAGCAAACACGAGCCAACCCAAGGCCGAGAGTGCAAACGAAACGACCCCGCCCGGCCATTGAGAATGATCCGCAGCAAATACGACGAGGAGGGAGATCGCCCCAATGATGAAAAATGCTCTGACAAGACCAGGAGCATCAATCCCGTAACTCGGCCGTTGACGCCTCAAGTAGGTCATTGCTTCTGCGACAACCTTAGTCTGATCCGTGCTTCCGCTGCGGTGGCGGGCCTAGTGCATGGCATTGTTCTGCGGACAGTCAGTTATCGCCGCAGGAAGGGTCTAGCGAGCTATCCAGCAGAAGCCGGATAATGCGGCGTGCGAGCGGTTCCTTAATTTCACGATGCCTGGGCACTGGCTGCGAGACACCTGTAGCTGGGTTGCGATACCAATCGTGTTTACCTCCATGTCGGACCAGAACGCAGCCTCCTTGTTCGATCAATCTGATCAGATCGGCCCGCTATATGGCATGACTAATTCACCAACCTTGCGAGCTCCCGAGATGTGCCCACCTGAGAGGTCAAGGTAGAGATCTTTCAGATGCTCAACTAGATCAGTCAGTGTGTCGCCTTGTGTCCAGTAGTCAGGAAATTCCTCAAGGTAGCCAAGCCAGGATCCGTCCTCCTGCCAATGAACATACTTGATTGTTTGCATTGAAGCTACCTCTGATTGCTCTTGGAGTGGTGCATGTCTTGCATTCTACTCAAACCGCTCATGCTCTGGCCAGACCCATGCAACAAGCACCGCAAATCCTCTGTAGCGCAGAACGCTG
>CAZWFG010000133.1:0-2817 GCA_964632245.1 uncultured Synechococcus sp.
CTGCTGTATGGGTGTGCGCGGCCGATTTTGGAACGCTGAACGTGAGCGTGGCGGCGGCGGTGCTGCTGTTCGAGGCCCTGCGCCAGCGCCAGGCGGCGGGGCTGGTGCCCCAGGCGGGGGAGGGGCTGGACCCTGACCTGTACCGCCGCACGCTGTTCGAGTGGGCCTATCCGGATGTGGCCCGCTGGTGCCAGCGCGAAGGCCGCGACTATCCGGCCCTGGATGATGAGGGCAACCTGCTCGAACCGCTGCCGCGGCATGTGCGGCTGCGGTGCTGACGGGCGCTCAGTCCAGGGCGCTGCGGGCGTTCGTGAACATCCGCAGCCAGGGGCTGGCGGCGGTGGGATCGCCACCGCTCCAGCTCATCTGCAGGTTGCGGAACACCCGTTCGGGGTGGGGCATCAGCACCGTGAAGCGACCATCGGCTGTGGTCACGCCGGTCAGCCCGCCGGGGCTGCCGTTGGGATTGAAGGGGTAGGCCTCGCTGGGGCGGCCATGGTGATCAACGAAGCGCAGGGCCCGGTGCACCGCCGTCGCGTCGCCGCGGCGGGAGAAATCGGCATGGCCCTCACCATGGGCGACCGCGATCGGAATCCGGCTGCCGGCCATGCCGCTGAAGAACAGGCTGGGGCTGTCGAGCACCTCGACCAGCGACAGCCTGGCCTCGAACTGCTGGCTGTGGTTGCGTGTGAACCGCGGCCAGGCCGTGGTGCCGGGGATCAGGGGGGAGAGGGCCGCCAACATTTGACAGCCATTGCAGATGCCCAGGGCCAGGGTGTCGCGGCGGTTGAAGAAGGCCGCAAAGGCGTCCGCCAGCTGCGGGTTGAACAGGATCGACCGCGCCCAGCCCTCCCCCGCCCCGAGGGTGTCGCCATAGCTGAAGCCACCACAGGCCACCAGCGCCTGCACATCGGCCAGCTGGGCGCGACCGTTCTGCAGGTCGGTCATGTGGACATCGCAGGCTTCGAAGCCGGCGAGATCCAGCACCCGCGCCATTTCAAGGTGCGAGTTCACCCCCTGCTCCCGCAGGACAGCCACGCGGGGCCGCCGACCGATGACTGCCGGCGCCTGGGGCGCTGGCTCGAAGGTGAGGTGCAGATGCAGACCGGGATCGTCATCGGCACCGACAGCGGCGTGTTCGGCGTCGGCGCAGGCCGGATTGTCGCGCAGGCGGGCGATGCGCCAGCTGACGGCGTCCCACTCCTGCTGCAGCTCGGCCAGGGGGGCGACGAACTGCCGCGTGCCGTCGTGCCAGACCTCGATGGTGCGGTCGCCGTTGGTGCGGCCCACCCCATGGCTGTGGGCTGAGAGGTCATGGCGGCGCAGCACGGCGATGACGTCGTCGTGGTGTTGGCGCGCCACCTGCAGCAGCACGCCGAGTTCTTCGTTGAACAGCACCTGCAGCAGCGACTGCCCGTCGTTGAGGAGGCTGTCGACATCGAGGCTGACGCCGAGGTGACCGGCGAAGGCCATTTCGCAGGCGCAGGCCCAGAGGCCACCGTCGCTGCGGTCGTGGTAGGCGAGCACCAGATCCTGGGCGCGCAGCTCAGCCAGTGCTGCTGCCAGGGCCTTCAGCGGTGCCGGGTCGTCGAGATCGGGCACGCGGTCCCCGAAGCCGCCCAGCACCTGGGCGAGCATCGAGCCACCGAGGCGGGCACGCCCCCGGCCGAGGTCCACCAGGATCAGCGCGGTGTCGCCGGCCTGCAGCTGCGGCGTCCAGGTGCGGCGCACGTCGGGCAGGGCGGCGAAGGCGGTGACGATCAGCGACACCGGCGCCGTGACCTGGCACGGCTGGCCGTCCTCGCTCCAGCGGGTGCGCATCGAGAGCGAGTCCTTGCCGACCGGGACACCGATGCCGAGGGCCGGGCACAGCTCCATGCCGACGGCACGGACGCTGTCGTACAACGCCGCATCTTCTCCGGGTTCACCGCAGGCGGCCATCCAGTTGCAGCTGAGCTTGACCCGATCGAGGGCGATTGGTGCGGCCAGCAGGTTGGTCAGCGCTTCACCGACGGCCATGCGGCAGGCCGCAGGCGCATCCAGGGCCGCCAGCGGTGTGCGCTCGCCCATGCTCATCGCCTCGCCGCGCAGGCCGGTGTGGTCGGCCAGGGTGACGGCACAGTCGGCGACGGGCACCTGCCAGGGGCCGACCATGGGGTCGCGATGGCTCAGCCCCCCGACGGTGCGGTCACCGATCGTGATCAGGAAGCGCTTGCTGGCCACTGTCGGATGGCGCAGCACATCGCGTGCGACGCGATCGAGGGCGACACCGGTGAGATCCAGCGGGGCCTCGTGGCGCGGCACACGTTGCACATCGCGGTGCAGGCGTGGCGGCTTGCCGAGCAGCACCTCCATCGGCATGTCGATGACCCGTTCGCCATCCGGACCGTCGGCAACGACGAGGGTGGTGTCGGCGCTGGCCTGACCGACCACGGCGTAGGGACAGCGTTCCCGTGCGCACATCTGTTCAAACAGGGGCAACCGATCGGGGGAGAGGGCCAGCACGTAGCGCTCCTGGCTTTCGTTGCACCAGATCTCCTTGGGCGCCAGACCGGTTTCTTCGAGGGGCACGCGACGCAGGTCGAACAGCGCTCCGCGGCCGGCACCGTCGACCAGCTCCGGAAAGGCATTGCTGAGGCCACCGGCACCGACGTCATGGATCGCGAGGATGGGGTTGTGCTCGCCCAGCGCCCAGCAGTGGTTGATGACCTCCTGGGCGCGGCGCTGGATCTCGGGGTTGCCACGCTGCACCGAATCGAAATCAAGGGCGGCGGTGTTGGTGCCGGCGGCCATGGAGCTGGCGGCGCCACCACCCAT
>CAZWFG010000133.1:2827-6086 GCA_964632245.1 uncultured Synechococcus sp.
AGCTGCACCAGCAGCGTCCCGGCGGCGAAGGCGAGCTTGTGGGTGAGGCCGGCGTCGATGCTGCCCAGGCCGCCGGCGAGCATGATCGGCTTGTGGTAGCCACGCATCACACCGGCGACCGGCTGCTCGAACACGCGGAAATAGCCGCCCAGGTTGGGCCGGCCGAACTCGTTGTTGAAGGCGGCGCCGCCGAGCGGCCCGTCGATCATGATGCTGAGGGCACTGGTGATGTGCGGCGGCCGACCGATGGGATGGCGCTCCCAGGGCTCATCGGTGCCCGGAAGCTGCAGGTTGCTGACCGAGAACCCGGTGAGGCCGGCCTTGGGGCGGGCGCCACGGCCGGTGGCGCCTTCGTCGCGGATTTCACCGCCGACCCCGGTGGCGGCACCGGGAAAGGGTGAGATCGCCGTGGGGTGGTTGTGGGTCTCGACCTTCATCAGCACATGCCGGACGGCGGGCCGGGCGGCGTAGGTGGCCCCATCGGTGAAGCCCTGCGGACCCCAGTGCTCAACCTCGCCACCTTCCATCACCGCGGCGTTGTCGGAATAGGCCACGACACTGCCTTGCGGATGGAGGCGTTCGGTGTGGCGGATCATGGCGAACATCGACTGCGGCTGACGCTCGCCATCGATGGTGAAATCGGCATTGAAGATCTTGTGCCGGCAGTGTTCGCTGTTGGCCTGGGCGAACATCATCAGCTCGACATCACTCGGGTCGCGGCCCAGGCGGGTGAAGGCGGCGACGATGTAATCGATCTCGTCATCGCTGAGGGCAAGACCGAAGGCGGTATTGGCGTGTTCGAGCGCCACCCTGCCCTGGGCCCGCAGGGGCACATGGGCAAGCGGCGGTGGCGACAGGGGATCGAAGAGGTGGGTCGCTGCGTCGCGCGCGAACGCCACGGTTTCGGTCATGCGGTCGTGCAGCAGCGCGGCACAGGCGTCGCGATCAGCGGTCGCCAGCGGGCTGCCATCGGTGTTCAGCCGATATTCGATGACGCGCTCAAGGCGATGCAGTGCCAGCCCGCAGTTGTGGGCGATGTCGGTGGCCTTGCTCGCCCAGGGGGACACGGTGCCCAGCCGTGGCATGACGACGATGAGATCACCGGACAGGTCACCGGAGAGTTGACCGGAGAGATCACCACCGCCGGCATCACCGTCGTCGAGCAGGGCGGCGACCCTCCTGACCTCGGCAGGGCTCGGGTCGCGATCAAAAGCCGCCCAGTGGACGCTGCGGGCCGCCATCGCCGAGATGCGAGGGCACACCTGTTGCAGGCGCTCAAGCAGCGCCCGGGCGCGGAACGCGGGCAGAGCGTCGCCTCCCTCGAAGTGCCTGATGGTGAGGGTCGAGGCAGCCATGCAGTCCCGGAGCGGGCAGCGGACCAATCGTCAATCCTAGCCGTGACCAGTTGGCCAACCGGAGGGGCCGGTTCGTGACACCGGGAACGGAACTGATGCTTCCTGAAAGGTTCAATATTCCGGCCGATAGCCGGTGACAGACGGCAACGCAATGAAGACCTGGATCAGTTCACTCTTTGTTCTCTGTTGCCCTCACCATCACTGATCTGCGGGAGAGAGAGACGTTCGACGGCCCGTCCATCTGGAGTGAATCCCCGGGCCTGTTCAGGCCAGCTTGCGGCGCAGCAGCGGCCGGATCAGCAGCAGCATGGCGAAGGCGAACAGGGTCAGCACGAACAGGCAGCCGAAACCGCTGACGCTGCCATAGGGGGCCTGCAGAACGGGGCCAGCGAACGACCAGGTGCCGGCATAGGCGGCGCGGATGGGTTCGATGGCGAAGGTGAGCGGGTTGAGGCCGGCGATCCAGGCCAGCCAGGGGGGCATGAACCGCATCGGTGCCAGGGCGGTGCTGCTGAACAGCAACGGCAGGTTGAGCAGCAGTGTCACCCCCAGCAGTTCCACATGGCCGGGCAGGGCGAAGGCCAAGCCGACGCTGAGGCTGGTCATGGCGGTGATCAGCAGCAGCAGGGTGAGCAGCACCACCGGCAGGGTGAAGCCCTGGGGCCAGCCGTACCCCATCAGGCCGGCGAGCAGCACGATCACCAGGCACTGGGCAAGGGTGACGCTGGCGATGTTGATCACGGTCGCCAGCACGATCGAGCTGCGGGAGTGCAAGGGGGCGACCAGCAGGCGGTTGAGAAAGCCGAACTCCCGATCAAACATCAGCGGCAAACCGGCATTGAGGGCGGCACCGAAGGCCGTGAAGACGATCACACCGGCCGCCAGAAAACGGCCGTAGCCCATGCCGGCGGGCAGGCCGGGGGCCTGGCTGAACAATGCCCCGAAGAGCACCAGCCAGAGGATCGGTTGCAGCAGGCCCACCACCAGGCTGGTGGGGCGACGCTGCAGCTGCAGGAACAGGCGCTGGCTGAGGGCGGCGGTCTCCTGCCAGCGGTGGGAGAAGGTCACGGGCAGGCCATCAAGTGCTGCCAGCATTCTGAGTGCACCCTGAGCGCACCGTGGGCCCGTGGGGTCGGGGCCGCAACCGTCAGAACGGCAGAAAGATGTCGTTGCTGGCGGTCTGACGCTGGGGGGCCTGGTTCTGGCTGGCCCGCGGCAGGGCCAGGGCCAGGGCCAGCAGGGCGAAACCGAACAGCAGATGCAGGGCGCCGACGCACAGGGAGATGACCAGCACCACCACGGCAATGAGGCGCTCGAGGATGCCCATCACTTCATCGGTGTTGGCCGAACCCTTCTGCCAGAGCAGCACGATCACACCGAGCAGAAGGGCGGAGGTGAGCATGGCCGCAGCAGTCACCAACGACGACTCACCACCCTAGGCCGCAAAAAAGGGCCAGCGGTGTCGCAGCACACCAAGAGTCAGATGCGGCCATCGACCGATTGGCGACAACCGTCGAGGTTGCGGCGGAACACGGCCACCTGCCGCCCGAACCGTCGCGGCCTTTGATCGGGGGCCACGGCTGGGTTCTGCAACCAGCTGATCACGTGCAGCAGCTCATCGCGCGACTGCTGATAACAGCCATGAAACTCACTCTGCTCCAGCTGCTGCTGCAGGGTCAGCAGACGCTGCTGACGTGCCAGGTCCAGGGCCGGAGCCAGGGGCATGTGCAGGCTGTGTTGCACCAGCGTGTGGCCATGGAGCAGCAGCCGGTGGTTGGCCTGCAGCCGACCAGGACGGCCGTGGTCCTGCAGCCACGGCACCAGCACCCCCACCAGGGCGAGCTTCACCAGCAGCGGCGGACCGAGCATCACGGTCAGCGACCGCAGCACCGGACGCAGGCGCA
>CAZWFG010000134.1:0-6047 GCA_964632245.1 uncultured Synechococcus sp.
CGACGATGTCGACGGTGCTGAGGGAGTTGCTCATCATCACCACCGCCAGCACCGCAAGGGCCAGGGGGATTTCGTAGCTGATCGACTGGGCGGCCGCCCGCAGGCCCCCCAGCAGGGAATACTTGTTGTTGCTGGCATAACCACTCATCAGCAGTCCGATGGGCTGAATGCTGCTGAGGGCGATCCATAGAAAGATGCCGATGCCCACATTGCTGATCAGCAGATGCTGACCGAAAGGGACGATCAGCCACGACAGGATCACAGGCACCACCACCAGCACCGGGCCGAGGGTGAACAGCAGACCATCGGCCCGGGCGGGAATCACATCCTCTTTGACCAGCAGCTTGAGGCCGTCGGCCAGGGGTTGCAGGATGCCCAGGGCGCCGGCGTACTCGGGGCCGACGCGTTGCTGGGCTGCGGCCGAGATCTTGCGCTCGAGCCAGACCGTGACGAGCACGCCCACGACGGCCGCCACGAGCACCAGCAGCATGGGCAGGGGCAGCCAGATCAGTCGGCTGGCCGCCGGACTGAGGCCAGTGGTCTCGACCAGGCCGCGGAAGCCCGCTTCGAGATCGACGGTGAAGGGGGTGGGCATGGCGACGACCGTACGGGGCAAAGTTAGCCAGTCGGGCCGCCGTTTTTGGCGACGCGGGCTTCGGGGGGCAGCCAGGAGCGGCTGGCCGCACCGCAGTAGACCTGGGTGGGGCGATAGATGCGGTTGGCCCCGAGCTGTTCCTTCCAGTGGGCCAGCCAGCCGGCGGCCCGGGCGATGGCGAACACCGGCGTGAACAGGTCGGTGGGGATGCCCAGCTTGCGGTACACCAGGCCCGAGTAGAAGTCCACGTTGGGGAAGATCCCCTTGGGACCCAGCCGTTCGGCCGCGACGGCCTCGAGATGCCGGGCGACGTCGTACATCTCGTCGTGACCGAAGCGATCGAAGAGCTCTTCGGCCAGCCCCTGCAGGATGGTGGCCCGCGGATCCTTGACCCTGTACTCCCGGTGCCCGAAGCCCATCACCTTGCGCTTCTCGGCCATGGCCCGATCCAGATAGGCCTCCACGGCGTCGACGCTGCCGATCTCCTCGAGCATCAGCAGCACGTCTTCGTTCGCCCCGCCGTGGAGGGGACCCGCCAGGGTGCCGACCGCCGAGGCCACGACCGCGTAGGGATCGGTGAGGGTGCTGGCGGTGACCCGGGCGCTGAAGGTGCTGGCGTTGAGGGTGTGCTCGGCGTGCAGCACCAGGCACGAGTCGAAGATGCGTGCCGCCAGCGGATCGGGCTCCCGCTCGGTGAGCATGTACAGAAAGTTGGAGGCATAGGGCAGGTCGTCCCGGGGCTGGATCGGGTCGTGCCCCATGCGGATCAGCTGGAACGCCGCCAGCATCGTGGGGATCTTGGCCAGCAGCCGGATCACCGCACCCCGGATGTAGTCGGGATTGTCGAGGGCCCGGTTGGCGTAGAAGAGGCCCAGGGAGGCGGCGCTGGCCTGCAGCGCATCCATCGGATGGCCCCCGGCCGGGAAGCACTTGAGCATGTCGCGGATGCGGAAGCTCACCCGCCGGTGCATCTGCACATCGTGCTGAAACGTGCGCAGGGTCTCGGGATCGGGCAGCTCGCCCCAGATCAGCAGGTAGGCGGTCTCCAGGAAGCTGCTGTGGATCGCCAGTTCGGCGATGCTGTAGCCCCGATAACTGAGGATCCCCCGCTGCCCGTCGATGTCGCTGATCGCCGACTGGGTGGCCGGCACCCCTTCGAGTCCGGGTCGGAAGTCACTGGCCACCACGGGATCAATCCACTCCGGCCGCGAGGCTACGGCCCGGTCTGGCCCGCTTCGGTGGCGGTGCCTACCCCGCCAGCAGGATGCGGGGGCTGAGCAGCAGCCGCAGGGTCCATTGGCCGTTCTCGTCGAGGCGGAGCACCGCAACGCCGGCCTTGCGCAGCTCGAGCAGCGGCCGTTCATGGCCCAGCAGCCGGCTCGCCAGCAGGCTCAGGTCGGGTTCGTGGCCCACCAACCCGAGCCGCCGCCAGGGGTCACTCAGCAGATCCTGCAGGGCCGGACGGGCATCGCCGTCAGGGGCTAGGGCGTCAAGATCACGCAGTTCGGGGGCCAGGCCGGCCTCAAGGGCCAGGCCGGCCGTCTCGCGGGCCCGCACCAGCGGGCTGGTGAGCAGCAGGTCGCAGCCCAGGTCGAGCCGCTGCAACCGGTCAAGCACCAGGCGGGTGCGGGCCCGGCCCGCCACCGTCAGGGCCCGCAGCGCATCCGGCTGGCTGCCGCCCCGGTCTTCGGCAATGCCGTGGCGCAGCAGCAGCAGCTCTCGGCTCATCGATGACTCCACAGCAGTCGTCCCTCCAGGCTGAGCTGGCCGGGGTCCTGCGGCAACGGGGTGAGATGGCCAGCGAACCCACCGACGACCGGCGTCAGCGGGGCGGTGGCGGCCAGCTGCAGCGCCTGCCACGGCCGCCAGCCCTGCAGCAGCGTTTGCATGGGGGCCGCCTCGAGCGCAAGGGCCACCACCGCATCGGCCGGTGCCGCCAACGGTGGGCTGGTGCGGTGCGACGGTTGCTGCAGCTGCCGCTGCAGGGCCCCCAGGTCGTTGCTCCACCAGCGCAGCCCGCCCTGGCGGCCGCTGGCCCCCGCCAGGCTGGCCTCCAGCTGGCCGGTGCGGCCGCTGCGACCGCTCAACCGGCTCCACACCTGCAGCGCATCCAGGTGACCGCTGTCGTAACCGGCGTCGGCGAGGGGGGCATCAAAAACGGCCGGGTCGGGCCCGTCGGCGGCGGTCCCCGCCAGCCAGGCCGACGGTTGGGCCAGCCGGGCCAGCAGGGTCACCTGGTCGCCGCGTTCCAGCAGCGGCAGCAGCGGCCCGCCATCGGCCACCGCCGGCAGGCTGAGGCCCAGGGCTGCGGCCAGCGACGGCCGCAGCAGCAGCTGCTCCGGTGCCTCCAGCTGCAGGCCTTCGGCCAGGGCGGTGCCGCTGTCCCCCAGGGGCAGGCCGGCGGCGGCAGGCAACGGCTGGGCCGGGCGCAGGCGGCCGTGCAACCGCAGGCCGGTGGCCTCGGGCTGCAGGGCCATCAGCAGCCGACCCTGCCCACGGGCCTGGGCCCGCACGAGGGCGACACCACGGGGCTGGCTGGCGAGCCAGGCCAGCAGATCCGGATCCGACGCCTGATGCAGGCTGTCGATCTGGGACGCATCCAGGGCTTCGGTGAGCAGTGCGCGGCTTGAGGCCAGCAGCACCAGGTCATCACTGGGCAGGGCCGAGGCCAGGGAGCGGCCGTCACTGCTGATCACCCCCAGGCCCCGGTGGTTGCTGATGCTGAGGTCGGCGCCCGCCAGGCTGCGTTCCTGCCAGAAGCGCTGCAAAAAGTCGCGACCGCCGCCGGCCTGGCGGCTGCCGAGCACCAGCAGCCAGCCGGGTGGCCCGGCGCCATCGGCGGCGGGACGGAGGGCCATGGCCAGGTCGTTCCCCACCCAGCCGGCCAGGTCGAGGCTCCAGTCCAGACCGGCGGCGCGGGCGATGCCGTCCCGCAGGCGATCGACACCGGCGGCGGCGGTGCTGCGGGAGCGGGCCGGCGCCACGGCGCGGGCATAGGCGGCCAGGGCCTCGGGCGGCACCTGCAGATAGACACTGAGGGCGGCATCCCGGGGTAGAAAGCGCGCGGCGACGGGCAGCTGCAGGGTCTGTCGTCGCAGCTGCAGGGGGCTCTGGCGCTGCAGCCACCACCACCCCCCCAGCCCCAGGAGCAGGGACAGGGCGAGCAGCACCGCCAACGAACGGCGCAGGACCATGACAGGTGCAGGGGCTCGGGTCATCCTTGACCATCGCCTTCCCATCGGCCATGGCCCAGCCCCAGGTTCTGAGCGCCCGCGAGCTGCAGCACCGTCTCGGCAGCGAGCCGCCGCCCCTGCTGGTGGACGTGCGGGAACCGGCCGAGCTGGCCATGGCGGCTTTGCCGCAGGTGTGCCACCTGCCCCTGAGCCGTTCCCAGGACTGGTTGCCCCGGCTGGAGGACCTGCTGCCCCGGGACCGTGATCTGGTGATCCTCTGCCATGCCGGTGTGCGCAGCTGGGACTTCGGCTGCTTTCTCACCGAACGGCTCGGCTACGAGCGGGTGTGGAACCTCAGCGGTGGCATCGATGCCTGGAGCCGTGAGGTGGATCCGTCGGTGCCGCGGTACTGAAGCGTCTGCGCGACGGATCAATCCGGGGGGATCTGCCTAGAGTGCCCGCGGCCCAGAGGTGTCCGTCGTGCAGCCCTTGCCTCGCCGTCAGCAGCAGGTGTTGCAGGCCACGGTGCGCCACTACGTCGACACCATGGAGCCGGTGGGCAGCCAGACCCTGGTGCGTCGTTTCGCCCTGGATGCGAGCCCGGCGACCGTGCGGTCGGCGATGGGGGCGCTGGAACAGCGCGGTCTGCTCACCCAGCCCCACACGTCGGCAGGACGGCTGCCCAGCCCCCTCGGCTATCGGCATTACGTCGATTGTCTGCTGCCACCGCCGGGTGCAGCGGCCCTGCAGCTCGAGCGCGAGCTGTCGGAGGTGAGCCTGCAGTGGTCGGCGCTTGAGGATCTGCTGGACCACCTGACCCGCCGCCTGGCGGATCTGACCGGACTGCTGAGCCTGATCACCCGACCCCGCCGCCGCGAACAGCGGCTGCGGACGGTGCGGCTGGCGGCCAGCGGTGACCGGCTGCTGGTGTTCGTGGTGGAAAGTGCCGCCCAGGCCAGCACCCTCAACCTGCCCCTGCCGCCCGGTGGTGCAGGCCAGCTGCCGGCCCTGGAGCAATGGCTGGCCCATTGCCTGGATGACGGCGCCGATGGCGGGGCCGTCGCCATTCCGTGGGCGAGCCTGCCGTCGCATCTGCAGAGCTGCGCAGCTCCGCTGCAACGGGCCCTGGGCCGCCAGGGCAGCCCGCGGGAAGGCGGTGGGGTGCTGGCGATGGGGGTGGCGGGGTTGCTGGCCCAGCCAGAGTTCAGCCGCAGTGATCAGTTGCGGCCGTTGCTGGAGCGGGTTGAGCAGACCCCCCATGAGCTGCTGCAACCACCCCGGCAGGCGCCACCGCGGGGGGGCGTATGGATCGGCGGCGAGCATCCGGATCCGGCCCTGGCGGCCTGCAGCATGGTGCAGGCGACCTACCACGCCCGCGGTGGAGCCGAAGGGCATGTGGCCCTGATCGGCCCGATGCGCATGGCCTACGCCACGGCCAGGGCAGCGGTGCAGACGGTGGCCGCCAGCCTCGAGCGGCTGCTCAGCTGAGGCCGACCCCATGACCTACTGCGTGGGCTTCCGGTTGGAAGCAGGCCTGGTGTTCGCGTCTGATTCGCGCACCAATGCCGGTGTGGATTACATCTCGACCTACAGCAAGATGCATGTGTTCGAGCCGGCACCAGACCGGCTGTTTGTGCTGCTGGCGGCGGGCAATCTGGCCACCACTCAGGCGGTGGTGAATCGCATCCGTCGAGATCTGCGTGACGGCAGCGGCAGCAACGCTGATGGGTTCATGACATCAGCCCCTGGTCGGCCCGACCTGCTGAATGCCCGGCATCTGTTTGAGGCGGCTGACTATGTGGGCCATCTGAGCGTGGCTGTGCAGCAGGATTACGCCACGTCGCTGCGCCAGACCGGGGCCAGCGGTGAGGCGAGCTTCATCCTGGGGGGGCAGATCCGTGGTGATGAGCACGGCCTGTTCCTCATCTATCCGCAGGGCAATGCGGTGATGGCCAACGACGACACGCCATTTCTGCAAATCGGCGAAAGCAAGTATGGCAAGCCACCACTGGATTATGTGGGCCACAAGAATCTCACGCTCGATGATGCGGCACGCCTGTGTCTGATGTCGGAAATCATCACCCGGCGCTCCAATCTGACGGTGGGTCCACCGTTCGAGCTGGCCATCATGCCGCGGGATCGCTTCCAGATCAGCCGTCGGCTCAAGCTGGACAAAAACGATCCCGACATCAACCGGGCCATGGAAGTGTGGACCCGCAGCATGCAGGACGCCCTGCAGCGCCTGCCGCGCTTCCCCTGGGAACAGATGCCGCTGTGAC
>CAZWFG010000135.1:0-5980 GCA_964632245.1 uncultured Synechococcus sp.
TCGCCCCACTGCTGATTTCGGCCGAACGCCAGCCCGGGAAGCCGACGGCGATCGAAGTTTCGATCAGCCAACCACCGTCTAAGCGCCGGGCCACCGCGGCCGTCATCCCCGATGCTGGGGCAAGCCACCCCCGGCGCCATGCGGGTTGTGCACATGCTGCCCGTGTGGGCACCGGCCTGGCAGTACGGCGGGCCGGTGCACAGCGTCGGCCGCCTCTGCGACGGTCTTGCCGCCGCTGGTGTGACGGTCGAGGTGCTCACCACCACCGCCGGTCTGCCCGACTGGCCCGCCGAGCGCACCGGTGTGCCGCTGCAGCTGGGCGGGGTCACGGTCACGTATCACCCGGTCGATCGCCACGGCCCCGGCCCCATCCGCTCCCGCGCCCTGCTGGCGGCCCTGCCCCGGCACCTGGCCCAGGCCGACCTGCTGCACCTCAGCGCCGTCTGGCAGGCCCTAGGGCCACCGGTGCAACGCGCCGCCCATGCCGCCGGTGTGCCGGTGGTGCACAGCCTGCGCGGCGCCCTCGGCCCCTACAGCCTGCGCCGCGGCCTCTGGAAGAAGCTGCCCTACCACTGGCTGGTGGAACGGCCGCTGCTGCTGCGGGCCCGCGCCCTGCACGTCACCTCCCTGCAGGAGGAACGGGAACTGGACCCGCCCTGGCTGGGCCTCGGCCGCCGCCGGCGGCCACCCCTGGTGCGCCTGCCCAACCCCCTGGCCCTGCCCGACCCCGACCCCAGCGCCGACCGGGCCGCCTGGCGCCGGGACCATGGCCTTGACCCCCACGAACGGCTGCTGCTGGTGTGCGGCCGCCACCACCACAAGAAGGGCCTCGACCTGCTGCCACCGCTGCTGCAGCGGCTGGCGCAGCGGCCCTGGCGGCTGCTGCTGGTGGGACCCGATGAGGACGGCAGCGCCGCCCGGCTGGAGCGGCAGCTGACCCGGGCGGGCCTGGCGGACCGGCTGCGGCGGTGGCCGCTGCAGGATGGAGACAGCCTGCCGGCCCTGTTCCGCGCCGCCGACCTGCTGCTGATGCCCAGCCGCCACGAGAACTTCGGCAACGTGGCCGTCGAGGCCCTGGCCTGCGGCTGCCCGGTGCTGCTCAGCCCCGCCGTGGGGGCCGGTGCCGACCTGGCGGCCGTGCTCGACCGCCAGCCCTGGGGGGCCGTGGTTCCCCGCCGGGTCGAGACCTGGCAGGCCTGGCTCGACCCCTGGCTGGCGCAGCCGCCCGCACGGCCCGACTCGGCGGCCCTGGCGGCCTGGACCGGCCAGGCGGCCGTCGCCCGCGCCTGGTGCCGGGTCTATGCCGACCTGCTGGCCCGGCCATGACGCCCCGCATCGCCGGGGTGGTGCTCACCCTCAACGAAGCCCGGGATCTGCCGCGGGCCCTGGCGTCCCTGGCCTGGTGCGACGAACGGCTGGTGCTCGATTCGGGCAGCACCGACGCCACCGCCGCCGTGGCGGCCGCCAGGGGCGCCCGGGTGCTGACCCACCGGCCCGACGGCCGCTTTCTGATCAGCGAGCAGCGCAACTGGGCCCTGGAGCACGGGGGGTTGGAGAGCGACTGGGTGCTGTTCCTCGATGCCGACGAAGCCCTGCCGCCGGCCTGTGCCGCCGCGATCCGGCGGGCCGTCGCCGCCGCCGATGCCCCCGATGGCTACGAGCTGACGCCGCGCTACTGGTTCCTGGGCCGCTGGCTGAAACGCACCCAGGGCTATCCCAACTGGCATCCGCGGCTGCTGCGCCGCGGCCGGCTGCACTTCGAAGGCGGCGTGTGGGAGGCGTTTCCGGCCGGGGCCCGGGTCGGCCGCCTGGCCGAGCCCTACGACCACTTCGCCTTCAGCAAGGGCCTCGACGACTGGCTCGACCGCCACCGCCGCTACGCCGACTGGGACGCCGCCACCATCAGCGCCTACCTGGCCAGCGATGATCCCGCGGCCCTCGGCACCCGCCGCTGGCGGCGGCTGCGGCGGCTGGCGGCCCGGCTGTGGCCCCTGCGGCCGGCCCTGCGCTTCACGCAGAAGTACGTGCTGCAGCTGGGCTTCCTTGAAGGCTGGCAGGCGCTGCTGTTCTGCCTGCTGATGGCCAGCTACGACCTGTTCACCGTGGTGAAGGTGATCGAACGCCGCCGCCGGGCCGCCGGCCGACCCCTCTGACCGCCTGATCACGGTCCTGGCGCGGCGGCCGTGGTGCAATGGGGCGCGGGGGGACGCCGGGATGGAAGGGGGATCCACAGCACCGGGGCCGACCCCACCGCTGCTGCTGATCAGTGAGCACTTCGCCCCCTCGACCGGCGCCACCGCCCAGCTGATGACCGACCTGGCCCACGGCCTGGTGGCCCGCGGCCGGCGCGTCACCGTGCTCACCGCCACCGGCGGCGCCCCCGGCGAGGACCCGGCGGGCCTGCGGGTGGTGCGGCTGCACCGCGGCGGCGGCGGCCCCCGGCTGGGGGTGCTGGCCAAGGTCCTCAACGGCCTGCGGTTTCTCGCCGGCAGCCTGCTGTGGGGCCTGCGCCACGGCCATCGCGGCCAGCGGGTGCTGATCGCCTCCAACCCACCGTTCATCGGCCTGCTGGGGCCGTTGCTGCAGCTGCGGGGCCTCGGCTATGTGTTCGTGTTCCAGGACCTGTTTCCCCGCTCGGCGGTGCTGAGCGGCGTGCTGCCCGCCGCCGGGCCGCTCACCAGCCTCTGGCGGCGGCTGATGGCCTGGGTGGTGCGGCGCAGCAGCCGCACCGTGGTGCTCAGCGAAGCCATGGCCGAACGGCTGCGCCGCGACTTCGGTCCTGGTCTGCCCCTTACCCTCATCCCCAACTGGGCCGTTGAGGCCGCCCTGCCCCTGCCCCGGGCCGCCAATCCCTTCGCCCGCGAGCTGGGCCTCGACCAGCTGTTCACTGTTCAGTACTCGGGCAACTTCGGCCGCCTGCACGATCTGCTGACCCTGCTGGAGGCCGCCAGGCTGCTGGTCGACGATCCGATCCGCTTCCTGTTCATCGGCGGTGGTGCCAAGGGTGACCAGATCCGCGCGTACCGCGAGGGGCTGGGGCTGGCCAACCTGTTG
The DNA here is from genome assembly GCA_964632245.1 of uncultured Synechococcus sp. Classification (GTDB taxonomy): domain Bacteria; phylum Cyanobacteriota; class Cyanobacteriia; order PCC-6307; family Cyanobiaceae; genus CAIQIA01. The sequence continues at coordinate 3,055 of CAZWFG010000135.1, forward strand.
CAGCTGCCCTACCAGCCGCGGGAACGGCTGCCCGAGAGTCTGGGGGCCTGCGACCTGGCCGCCATCGGCCTCATTCCCGGCGCCGAAGACACCGTCGCGCCGTGCAAGTTCTACGGAATCCTGGCCAGCGCCCGGCCGGTGCTGCTGATCGCCCGCCGCCGCTGCGACCTGGCACAACTGGTGGTCGAGCAGGACTGCGGCCTGGTGGTGGAACCCGGTGAAGCCGCCGAACTGGCCGCCGCCCTGCGGCAGCTGCAGCGCGATCCCGAGCGGGTGGCGGCCATGGGGCGCCGCAGCCGGGCCCTCTACGAGCAGCGCTTCGGGCGCGAACGCTCGATCGCGGCCTATGCCGCCCTGCTGCCATGACGGTGCTGCTGATCGGCTACGACCTGCGCCGCCGGGGGGGCATCGAACGCCTCGGCCATGATCTGCAGGCAGCGCTGGAGGCCGCAGGCCAGCCGGTGCAGGTGCTCGACACCCGCCGACTGGGCCCCGGCGCCGGCGGCCGCTGGCTCGGGAGGGCGGTGTTTCTGCTGCGCCTGGCCTGGGCCAGCCGCCGCTGCCGGCTGCTGCTGAGCCTCCACGCCGGGCTGCTGCGATCGGTGGAGCCGCTGCTGCCCCGCCGGCTGCCGCGGCTGGCCTGGCTGCATGGCGTCGAACTGTGGGGCACCGCCCTGCCGCCGCTGGCCGCCAGCCTGCGCCGTTGCCGCAGCCTTGCCGCCAGCAGCGGGTTCACCCGCGAGCAGCTGCTCGCCCAGCCCGGCCCCTGGCCGCCGGTGCGGGTGATCCATCCGCCCGCGGCCCTCTGGCCCGACGACATCCCGCCGGCACCCCTGCCCCCGGGCCTGCGGCTGCTCACCGTCGCCCGCCTCGCCGCCGCCGAGCGCTACAAGGGCCACGACCTGCTCATCGATGCCCTCGCCGGCCTGGCCGACGGCGACTGGCACTGGCAGGTGGTGGGCGACGGCGACGACCGGCCGCGGCTGCAGGCGCGGGTGCAACAGGCCGGCCTGGGCGACCGGGTCAGCTTCAGCGGTGCCATCGACGACGGGGCCCTGCGCCAGGCCTACCGGGCCTGCAACCTGCTGGCGATGCCCAGCGTCTGTGGCGAGCGGCCCGACGGCAGCTGGACGGGCGAGGGATTCGGCATCGCCTACCTCGAAGCGGCGATGGCGGGCCGGGCCGCGCTGGCCTGCCGCCGCGGCGGCCAGACCGACCTGGTGCAGCACGGCCTCACGGGCTGGCTGGTGGAACCCGACGCCGAGGCCATCGCGGCGGCCCTGGCCGAAGCCCTGGCCGACCCCGATGGCCTGGCCCGCCGCGGCGGTGCCGCCCGCCGGCGGGCGTTGCAGCACTTCGGCCGCGAACGCTTCATGGCGGCGGTGGCCGCCTGGGTGGGGGAGGTGGCCTGATGTGCGGGCTCTTCGGCCGGCTGGGGGCCCCCCTGGCACCCGAGGCCACCAGCGCTGTGCTGCAGGCCCTGGCCGGCCGCGGCCCCGACGGCCACGGCGTCTGGCGCGAACACCGGCCCGATGGCCTCACCCTGCTGCACACCCGCCTGGCGATCCAGGACCTGAGCCCCCTGGGCCAGCAGCCGATGGCCAGCAGCGACGGCGATCTGCGCATCGTCTTCAACGGTGAGATCTACAACCAGCACGCCCTGCGCCGATCCCTCGAGGCCCGCGGCAGCATCTTCCGCTCAGGCAGCGACACCGAGGTGCTGCTCGAGGGCTACCGGCTCTGGGGCGATGACCTCTGGCGGCGGCTCAACGGCATCTATGCCCTCGCCCTCTGGGAGCTGCCGACCCGCACCTTGACCCTCGCCCGTGATGCCAACGGCGTCAAACCGCTGCTGTGGCAGCGCCAGCCCGACGGCAACCTGGCCTTCGGGTCCGAGCTGAGCGCCTTCGAGGCGGCCGGCCTGGCGAGCCGTGACCGCCTCTGCCGCGAGGGGCTGCGCAGTTATGCCCTCTGGGGCTCGGTGGCGGCGCCCGCCACGTTGCTGGAGGGGGTCGAGGTGTTTCCGGCCGGCCGCTGGGCCCGCTGGCACGACGGCCGCTGGAGCACGGGGCCCATCACCCCCGATGCCGACGGCGATCGCCCCCTGGCGGAGCTGCTTGACCAGGCGGTGGCGCTGCAGAGCATCGGCGACCGGCCCGTGGGGGTGTTCCTCAGCGGTGGGCTTGATTCGGGGCTGCTGGCGGCCCTGCTGGCGCGGCAGCGGCCAGGGGCGGTGCGCAGCCTCGCCATCGGCTTCCGTGACCTGCCCGGTGCCGTCGACGAAGCCGCGGCCGCCGCCGGCACCGCCGCCCACCTGGGCCTTGACCACACCGACGTGCGCATCGGCCCGGCGGAGCTGCAGGGCGCCCTCGACCCCTTCCTCGCGGCCATCGACCAGCCCAGCATCGATGGCTTCAACGGCTTCCTGGTGGCCCGTGCCGCCCGCGCCGCCGGCATGGTGGTGGCCTTTTCGGGCCTCGGCGCCGACGAACTGTTCGCCGGCTATCCGCACATGGCCTGGCCCGACGAGCGCCGCCGCATCGCCTGCCGTCGCATCCCCGCCAGCGGCCTGCCCCCCTGGCGCAAGGCGGCGCTGCTGGCCGAACGGCGGCGGCGCTGCGGCGGTGGCGGGCCCGCCCGGCTCGAACTGGGGGGCTACCTGCAGGACACATTGCTGCGCGATGCCGATGCCGTGACCATGGCCCAGGGCCTCGAGCTGCGGGTGCCGTTCCTCGATCCCCACGTGCAGGCCCACGCCCTGGCCTGCCCCCTGGCGGACCTGCTGGCCGCCGGCACCAAGACCCCCCTGCGGCGGCTGGCGGCCGACCTGCTGCCCGATGCGGTGCTGCGGGCCCCCAAGCGGGGGTTCAACCTGCCCCTGGCCCCCTGGCTGCTGGGCGATCCCCGCTTCGCCCCAGGCCCCCTG
>CAZWFG010000136.1:0-5965 GCA_964632245.1 uncultured Synechococcus sp.
CCCAGCCGTCAGGACGATGGTTACGGCCTCAATGCGGCCATGGTCGAGCGGTTGCAGGCCGATGGGGTGCGGTTGCTGGTGACCGTCGACAATGGTGTGTCGGCCCTCGACGCGCTCGAACGGGCCCGACAGCTGGGTGTTGAGGTGATCGTGACCGACCACCACACCCTGCCGCCCGAGCGGCCACCGCTGCTGGCCCTGCTGCATCCGGCCCTTACACCGCCGGGGTCCCCGTACCGCGGACTGGCGGGGGTGGGCCTGGCCCACGTGCTGGCCGCTGCCCTGGCGGACCACCGCCGCCGCCCGGAGGTGCTCGAAGCGTCCCTTGACCTCTTCTGCCTCGGCACGATCGCCGACATGGCCCCGCTCACCGGCGTCAACCGCCATTGGCTGCGTCAGGGTCTCCCCCGGCTGCACCGCAGCCGCCTGCCGGGCCTGCAGGCCCTCTGTGCCGTCGCCGGTGTCGACGACCGTCCCATCGACAGCCAGGGGGTGGGGTTCCGCCTGGCCCCGCGCCTCAATGCCGTGGGGCGTCTGGATGATCCGTCCCTGGCGGTGGAACTGCTCACCACTGCCGATGCCGCCAGGGCGGCGGAGCTGGCGGGCCGCTGCGAAGACCTCAACCGCCAGCGCCGGGAGCTGTGCGATGGCATCGAGGCCGAAGCCCAGGCCCTGGTGGAGGCCGATGGCCCCCGCCGTCCGTCGTTTCTGCTGCTGGCCCAGAGCCATTGGCACCATGGCGTGATCGGCATCGTTGCCGCCCGGCTGGTGGAGCACTGGGGCTTGCCGGTGGCCCTGCTGGCCGGCCAGGGGGACGGCTGCCTGCGGGCCTCGGTGCGGGCCCCGCATGGGTTTGCCGTGGATGGGGCCCTGCAGGCCTGCGGCGACCTGCTCGAACGCTTCGGCGGCCATCCCGCCGCGGGGGGCTTCACGGTGCGGGCTGACCTGGTGGCCGCTCTGCACGAGCGACTCTGTGCCCTGGCCGACCGCTGGCTGGCCGGCCGGGCTGCGGCGCCGGTGGTGGCCCCCGAGGCCCTGCTCCCCCTCGAGCGGATCGATCGGGGCTTTCATCGTCAGCTGCAGGAGCTGGAACCCTTCGGCATCGGCCATCCCCGGCCGCTCTTCTGGTCCCCGGCCTGCCCGGTGCTGCAGCGGCGGATCATGGGTGGGGGGCACCTCAGCCTTGAGATCGACACCCCCTCCGGCCCGCTGCGGGCGATCGCCTGGCGTTGGAACCGTCCGGCGCCGCAGGCGTCGCTGCTGGATCTGGCCTACCACCTGGTGCTCGACAGCTGGCAGGGTCGGGAACGGCTGCAGCTCGAACTGGTGGCCCTGCGTCCGGCTGCCGCCGGCCGGGTGCTGCTGCAGCGGGGGCGGCGGCTCTATGACTGCCGCAGGGAGGGGCAGACCGTGATGATCCGCAATCCTGAAGGGCAGGAACTGCGCCATGTCTGTGATGGCAGCTGCGCCCTCCCGGACCATCCGGCCACCGCGGCCCTGGTCCATCAGGCCGCCCATGCCCTGGGGCTGGTGGCATGACCACCCCTGTCCCTCCAAACGCCGAGACCGACCTGCCCAGGCGGTGGTGGCCGCTGCTGCCTCCCCTGCTGCTGCTGGGGGTCAGCGTCGGTCTGATCTGCCTGCCGCTCAACCTGCTCGATGGCCAGGTGCAGGCGTTTCTGCTGGCCCGGTTTGACGCCGGTGCCCAGCCCTGGCTGCTGGCCCCCCTGGTCGGTTTGCCTCCCCTGCTGCTGCTGCAGCAACGCACCGGCCTGGGCTGCGGTGCCGGTTCCGGCATCCCCCACACCGCCGTGGCCATCGAGGATGGCTCCTGTGCCCCCGCCCTGCTGGCCCCGCGGGCCCTGCTGGCGCGGCTGCTGCTGTTCGTCGGCGCCAGCCTGGCCCTGCTTCCCCTCGGCCGCGAGGGGCCGGTGGTGTTCGTGGGGGCAGCGGCCGTCTGGGCCCTGCGGCGTCCCCTGGCCGGTCCCCTGCGGCTGCTGGGCCTGCCGACCCTGCTGGCCGCCGCCGGTGGTGCAGGCCTGGCGGCGGGCTTCAACACGCCATTGGTGGCGGTGATCTTTGCGGCGGAAGAGCTGCTGCAGCGATTCAGCGCCCGGCTGCTGTGGACGGCGCTGGTGCTGGCCCTGCCGGCGGCCCTGGTGGCGGGCCTCGGTGGTCAACCCCTGTTCGCCTTCGGTGTGCTGCCGCTGGATCTCGAGGAACCTCGCCAGCTGCTGCTAGGGGTGCCGATCGGTGTGGCCGGAGGTCTGGTCGGTGCAGGCTTTTCGTGGCTCGTGCTGCAGGTGTCGGCCCGCCTCGCCCCCTGGATCGCCCGCGCTCCCCTGGCCATGGGGCTGATCCTCGGCGGGGGCATCGCCTCCCTGGGGTGGCTCAGCGGCGGCCGGGCCTTCGGCAGCGGTGCCGCCGTGGTGGCCGATCTGGTGGGCCGCGGTGGGGACCTGTCCGGCGGCGCGACGGCCATGGCCCTGGTCGGTCGCGGTCTCGGGCCGGTGCTGGCCATGGGCACGGGGTTGCCGGGCGGACTGATCGACCCGGCCCTCAGCCTGGGGGGACTGCTGGGCCTGCTGCTGAGCCACAGTGCCGCCGTCGAACCCCTGCTGGGGGTGGGACTTGGGCTGGCTGCAGGGCTGGCGGGTTGTCTGCAGCTGCCCGTGTTCGCCTCCCTCTTCGCCCTGCGGCTCTGCGGTGATCAGCAACTGTTGCCAGGCGTGGTGACAGCGGCCCTGGTGGCCGCCATGACGAGCCGGTGGCTGCAGCCGGTGCCCCTTTACCACGGGCTCACCGAGCGATTCGCCCGGGGCCTGCAGGGGGGCACCCCGCAGGATCAGAGGGCGCCACGCCGGTAGAAGAGGATGAACACCACCGCCGGACCGGCCAGGGTGATGAGCGCCAGGGCGGCGAAATTGGCAATCAGGTGGACATCGAGGCCCATGAAACTGTCTCCCAGTGCATCCGAGCAGACTTTACGGGGCGCGGCCTGCTCTGGTCGTGGTCGGGGGCAGTGGCCGTGACGGCTTGTCACAGCTGGAGCTGCGTCACCGGTTGCGGCGCCTGCTGCCGTCTGGATCCGGCCCGGCGGCCCGAAGCCCTCGAGGCCCTTGACGAGCAGGAACGCAGCACCTACCTCGCGATGGTGGGGCCCGACGGCTGGTGCCGCCATTACGACACCGGTGGCCGCCGCTGCCGGATCTACGACGACCGGCCTGCCTTCTGCCGGGTGGAGGGTCTGGCCGAACGCTTCGGCATCCCGTCGGAGGACCGCGATGCCTTCGCCATCGCCTGCTGCCAGCAGCAGATTCGTGTCGAATACGGTGGTCGCAGCGTCGAACGCCGCCGTTTTGACCGCTCCCTCCGCCGATCCTGACCCCCGCCGGGCGGCCGGGGGCAGGGCGCTGCTGTTCTCGACGTTCGTGACGGTGTTCCTCGCCGAGCTCGGCGACAAGACCCAGATCGCCACCCTGCTGCTGTCGGCCCAGTCAGGACGGCCCTGGCTGGTGTTCGCCGGAGCCGCCACAGCCCTGGTGGCCACCAGCCTGGTGGGGGTGCTGGCGGGTCGCTGGCTGGCCCGCTGGCTTCCTCCCCAGCGGCTTGAACTGCTGGCCGGCGGCTTGATGCTGATTCTGGGGGGCTGGCTGGGGGTGCGGTCGGCTGTCAGCCTGCTGCATCTTCCCCATTGACGGGCCCATCTCTGCTGCCGCCGCCATGGCTCCTGTGCTGACGCCATCCCCGGAAGTGCTGTTGCTGGGTTCGACCTTCTCGACGGTCTTTCTGGCAGAACTGGGGGACAAGACCCAGCTGGCCACCATGGCGCTGAGCGGCAGCAGCGACCGGCCGCTGCTGGTGTTCGCCGGCAGCGCCTCGGCCCTTGTGCTGGCCAGCCTCGTGGGGGCCGTGGCAGGGGGGTCCCTGGCCCGGGTGGTGCCCACCGATCTGCTGCAGCTGCTGGCGGCGGCAGGCTTTCTTGTGATCGGCCTGCGGCTGGTGCTGGGGGCGGTGAGGGGTGGACCCGTTGCTGCCTACAGTGAAGCCAATGGTGGCGGGACCGAGCCTCAAGGCGGCGACCAGTCCGCCACCGCATCCCAGGTTCCGCCCGCATGAAGTTTTCTGTCGCCGATCTGCTTGAACAGCTCAAGCCGCCTGCGGCCCTGCCGGTGGCCGACCTGAGCAGCAGGCTCGACCTCGGCAGCGACAGCGACCGGATCCAGCTCGATCTCGCCCTGGCGGCCCTCGAGCAGCTCGGTCTGGTGAAGCGCGACGACGAGGGCATCAGCCGCTGTGCCGTCGATGACCTGGTGGAGGCAAGACTGCGCTGCTCAAGCAAGGGTTTCTGCTTTGCCCTGCGGGATGACGGCGGCGAAGACATCTACATCCGTGACCACCAGCTCAACCACGCCTGGAACGGTGACCGGGTGCTGGTGCGCGTGCTGCGGGACGGTGGTCGCCGGCGTTCCCCCGAAGGCGGGGTGCAGTGCATCCTCGAACGGGCCAACACCCATGTGCTCGCCCAGGTGCAGCGCCAGGAGGACGGCACCGTTCTGGCGGTTCCCCTCGATGACCGCCTGCAGGCACCCGTGCATCTCGATGCCGCCGCCGCCGACCATGCCGACCGCCAGGACGAGGCCGTGGTGGAGGTGGCGGTCGACCGGTTCCCGGTCGGTCAGTTCCCCGCCCGCGGCCATGTGGCCCGGTCTCTGTCGATCAGGGGTGGTTCCCAGGCTGACCGGGAGCTGCTGCTGGCCCGCCACCGGCTCGAGACCGAGGGCTATGGCGGCCGGGCCGGTCTGCGGCAGCCGACCGCCACGGGCCGGGAGGATCTCACCGGCCTGGCCACCATCGGTTTCCGCGGCTGGGAGGGGATCGACGCCCCGATCCTGCCGGCGGTGTCCCTCGAGACCATCGAGGGTGGCTGCCGACTCTGGCTGCACAGTCCGGCCCTGGCCGAGCGCCTCACCCTCGACGGTCCCATGGACCGCTGGATCCGCCGTCGGGGGGAGGCCATCGGCCTTGGTGATGGCTGGTGGCCCCTGCTGCCCCCGTCTCTGCAGAAGGCGGCGGCCTTTGCCTCCGAGCGCGAGCAGGAGGCGGTCTCGGTGGCCCTCGAGCTCTCGGAGGCGGGGGAGCTGCAGCACTACCGCTTCTGCCTGAGCCGGATCAGGCCCGCGGCCCTGCTTGACCGTGGCGCCCTGGAGGCCTGGCTGGCCCGCAAACCCAAGGCCCGCACCACCCCCACGGCCCTCAAGGCCTTCAAGGCCCATCTGCCCCTGCTCGAGCAGCTGCAGGAGCTGGTGACGCGCCTGCGGGCCCAGCGCCAGGCCGGCGGCAGCCTCGACCTGCCCCTCACCCTGCCGCCCCTGCCGGGGCTGGGCACCCTCGCCGGTGGACTTCCCGACCAGCGCCGCCAGGGATGGTTCCGCAGCAGCGATCCTGCGGATCCCGTGGGTTGGCTGCGGGAACTGCTGCGTCCCGCCGAACAGGCCTTCGGTCGCCACGCGGCGGCCCTTGAGCTGCCGGTGCTCTTCCAGGGGCAACAGGCACCGGATCCGGCCGACCTCAACGATGTGGTGAAGCTGGCGATCGGTCTTGAGGTGCCGCTGGAGCTGGCTGCCGATGGCAACGCCCCGGCCCCCCAGGCCCTGGCCGATGCCCTGGCCGCCAGCGACCGTGCCCGGGTGCTGCTGCAGGTGCTGCGCGAGCTGTGTCGGCCGGTGCAGCTGTCGACCACGCCGATGGCCAATGCCCTGGCGGCCGAGCCGGTGGCCTATGCCCCCTGGGGGGCGGCGGCTCTGCACTACGGATCCCTGTGGAACCAGTCCATCCTTGTGAGCCTGCTGACCGACGGCAAGGACCGTCCCAGCGTGCGCCACAAGACCCGCCTCGATCTCGGCAGCGACAGCTGCCACGGCCAGGCCGACTGGCCGCTGCTCACCCCCGGTCAGCTCACTCC
>CAZWFG010000137.1:0-5918 GCA_964632245.1 uncultured Synechococcus sp.
GCTGGCCGGCGATGGCCAGGGGGTGTCGGCGGCCCGCAATGCCGGGGTCGCCGCCGCCATCGCCCCGTTCATTGCCTTTCTGGATGCCGACGACCTGGCCTACCCCGGCCGGCTTGCCCTGCAGGCGGCCCAGCTGCGGGGCGACCCCGCCTTGGCCCACAGCCTCTGCGGCTGGCGCCGCATCGACGACCACGACCGGCCGCTGGCCGACGTCTGTCCCTGGAGCGAGGGGGCCGGCTTCGACCCGTTGGCGGCCCTTGTGCACAAGGCCGTGCTGCCCAGCGCCTGGATGCTGCGCCGGGACTGGTTTGAACGCCTCGGTGGTTTCGACCCTTCCCTGGCCCATGCCGAAGATGTGGATCTGCTGCTGCGGCTGGCCCTGGCCGGGGCCCCGGGGACCTGGCTGCGCCGCTGCCTCTGCGGCTACCGGGTGCATGCGGCCGCCGCCAGCCGCGATGTGGCGGGTCAGGTGCAGGGGCTGGTGGCCGTGACCGAGCGCCACCTCGCCGCCCTGCCGGCCGACCATGCGCTGCAGGCCAGCGTCACCCTGGTGCGCCATGGCACCCGGGCCTGGTGCGGCTGGTATGCCTGGCAGCAGGGGGAAACGGCCCTGGCCCAGCAGCTGCTGCTCGACAGCTGGCGGCTCAGCCCCTACGGCCCCGCCCGCAGCTGGTGGTCCCTCGCCCAGATGGCCGTGCAGCAGGGGGACCGGGCCGGTACGCCCGTGGCCGTCGACGACCTGCTGGCGTCACCGTTCTGGCTGCAGCTCAGCAGCCTCCTGCGGGGACGCCCCTGCGGTGAGCCCCCACCAGCCGTCCCGCCCGGCTCTGCCACCCCCGCCGAGCGTTACAACCATGGCTGGCGGTTGTTGGTGTCGGGTGCCACCGCCGCCGGCCTGGCGCTCTGGCGCCAGCACCTGCAGGCCGACCTTGACGACCGTTGCCAGCCGGCCTGGGCGCTCTGGAGCCCCGAGCGCCTCTGGCCATGGTGGGAGGCCCAGCCGGCCGAACCCACTGACCTCGCCCGCCAGCGCCGGCGCGCGCTGCGCTGGATCGAGGCGCTGCTGGCCTGGGACGGCGAGGATGCAGCTGCGGTCTCTGATCTGCTCACGGGGCTGCAGCGGCTGCTGCTGGGCCAGGTGCGGCTGCAGTGGGGGCGGGGCCGACGCCAGGTGGAAGAACGTCTCGAAGTGCTCTATGCCCTCGACCCCCGGCCCCTGACGGCCGAGCTGCTGGCCCGCCTGCTGCAGGCGCAGGAGCCGGCGGCGGCTCAGGCCCTGCGCCGCTTGCTCCCCCTCGACGATGGGGCTGCCGCCGAGGGTTTCGCCCCCTGGCAGCCGCCGCTGGAACAGTGCCTCGGGCCCGACTGTTCCCTTTGTCCGAGCCTCGCACCGCCGATGGCGGCCTCGGTGGCGGTACCCAGGCCCTTTCGCGTGCACCGTCTGCCCCGGGGCCGCATCTGGATCCGCCCACCGGCCAGCGATCCCTGGGGCAACACCCTGGCGGTTGCGGTCGAGGACCGGGCCGGGGTGCCCCTAGAGCCCCTCTGCCGCCGGTATCCGCTGGGGGGAAGCGCCTGCCTGCACGCCGAGCCACTGCCGCCGCCCCGGCCACTGGCGCCACCCCTGGTGGTGGAGGGTCCGGTGCTGGCGGTGGCTGACCTGTCCGCTGAGGTGTACTATCACCAACTTCTCGAGTTGGCCCCCCGGTTGGGGCTGGCCCTCGAGCGACTGGCCCCCGAGGAGCGGCCGCGATTGCACCTGTGGCACAACGCCGGCCAGCCGGCGCTGCTGGAGGCCCTCGGCATCGACCGGCTGGTGCCGCGGGAGCGCTGGATCTCCGCCGTCGAGCACCCCCATCTCGAGGCCGCTGAGCTGATCGTGCCCGACTGGATCGCCCCCTTCGGAGAGCCCTCGCCCCGGGCGATCGACTGGCTGCGGGAGCGGCTGTTGCCGGCTGATCCTGTCGACGGTCCGGGCGACCGCTGGTGGTGGCTGGGGCGGGCCCCCTCCTTGCGGCGGCCGGTGTGGGGAGAAGCCGAGCTGCTGGCGGCGGCGGCCGCCGCCGGCGTGCCGCTTGCGCCGGTGGATCTGCAGGGGCTGGCCCTGGCCGACCAGGCGTCGGCTCTGGCTGCGGCAAGGGTGGTGGTGGCGCCCCACGGCAGCGCGCTGGCCAACCTGGCGTTCTGCGGGGCAGGAACCGTGGTTCTTGAGCTGGTTCAGACTCGCTACAAACCGCCTTACTTTCATGCCATCGCTGCCCACCGGCGGCTGCAGCACCGGCAAGTGGTGCAACCTCAGCAGCCGCCGCCGCTGTATTGCGATCTCTTCTTTGATGCCCCCATCGCCGAACCCATCGTGCTCGATCCCGACCCGCTGATCGCGGTGTTGCAGCATCTGCGTCAGACCGGAGGCCTGCCCGATGAAGCCTGAGCCGGACGACGACCAGGCGCTGCTGCAGCAGTTGTCCGGTGACCTGCCGGAAGAGGAACTGCTGGGCCTCTGTGCCCGCCTGGCCGAGCGGCTGTTGCGCGAAGGCTGGACCGCCGAGGCGGCCCGCTGGCGCACCCTCAGTCTGGTGCCCACCAGCCTGGCCGACCGGGAGGAGGCTCTGGCCCAGGCCCGGCGCCGGCTGGAGGGACCCCAGCCGACTGGTGCCCTCGACGCGCTCACCCCGACCGACCTGCCCCCCGCCTGGCGGGACCTGCTCGAGCACCTGCGCATCCACCGTGGTGGGCCGGTGCCCGGCGAGCTGGTGCAGGCCGTAGTCGCTGGCGAGGTGCCCGCCGAAGCGGTGCAGCTGGGCATGGCTGATCTCTGTCTGGCGCTCGACCACGACGGACTGGCCGAGGTGCTGTTGCGACGGCTCGCGACCTGCTCGGGCCTTGAACCACCGGCTTGCAACCGCCTGGGGGTGACGGCCTTCCGTCGGGGCGATGCCTGGCAGGCCGAGCGCTGGTTCCGCACCTCGTTGCGGCAGACGGTGGCCCAGGCGGTGGTGTGGTTCGAACTGGCCCGGGTGCTGCGGCTGCAGCGCCAGCACGACGAGGCCCTCGAGGCGGCCGAGGCGGGTCTCGGTTATGCCCCTGACCACCCCTGGGGTCTCAAGTTGCGCGCGCGCATCCTGCTGGAGGTGGGGGGATGGCGCACCCTGCAGGTGCTCGACGACCACGGTGCCCTGCCCGACGATGAAGAGTTGCGCCAGGCCAGCCGCCGCACACCGTTGCCGCGCCTGCAGGCCTGGCGCCGGTCACCCCCGCCGCCTCCGGGGCTGGCGGTGCGTCTGCCCCTGCGCCAGCGGTTGCAGGCCATCGGTCGGCTGGAGGTGATCCATGGCCGCACCCTTGCTCCGCTGTTGTGGGCCCGGACCCACGATCTGCTGCCTGCGGGGCTGCCGGTGCAGCCCTGGGCCAGCCGCGACCCTGTGGCCGTAAGGGAACGGCTTGAGGCGGCAGATCTGGTGCCTGACAGCGAACGGGGTCTGTGGTCTGCCGAGGCCATCCCGCCGCTGGCTCCGCCCCCCGGTCGTCAGCGGCTGGTGGTGCTGGAACGGGGGTGCAATCGGCTGCTGCCCGTGGCACTAGGGCCTGGCTGGCTGGCGGAGGCGTGGCTGCTGCAGCCCGTGGGGCTGACCTTGCCGGGACCTGGCGTGGAGACGGTGTTGCGCCTGCACGGCTGGGAACTGCTGGCCCCCGTCGCCGATGCCTGACGCTGAGGGGGCGGCCCGTCGCGCCCGGGGGCTGTTGCAGGGCTTGCAGGCCGACCCCCAGCGGGCCGATCTGGTCCGCTCCCTCCATTTTCAGCCCCTCGACGAGGCGACCATCGGCGAGCTGTTGCCGTTGTTGCGGCAGGTCTCCCTGGCGGACAACGCCTCGCCGTTGCTCCCCTGGGTCCGGTCTGACTGGGAATGGGTGGGGGGAGACCGCGACCTGGCCCGGCGCCTGGCCCGTCGGGCCCTTGACGATCCCGACGATGCGGGAGTGCTGCCCCAGGTGCTGCTGATCGGTGCCCCCAAAAGCGGCACCACATCGCTGCTGGCCTACCTGGAGGTCTTCCCGGAGCTCTGGCGTCATCCGCGCAAGGAGCTGCATTTCCTGGACGGCCGCTGGGCCTGGGGGGAGGACTGGTACCGGCTGCAGTTCCCCTCGCCCGGCCGGTTGCAGGGGCGCCTGGCCATAGAGGCCACGCCTGACTATCTGCAAAATCCGCAGGCCCCCGAGCGGGCCGCCTCCCTGATGCCCGAGGCGCGGCTGATCGTGCTGCTGCGCGAGCCCCTGCGGCGGGCCCTGAGCTGGTTTCAGCATCGCCAGCGCCTGCTGGGGGTGGGCGAGGAGGCCGAAGAGCTGATCAGCGCCGAACTTCACGACCTGCGGCACCTCAGCACCCACCAGCGGGAGCTGCTGGGGTGGCGATCGCCCAACTGTCTGGCGGGCAGTCTCTACGTAGAACAGATCAAGCGCTGGCTTCGCTGTTACCAGGAACACCAAATCCTTGTGCTGCGCTTTGAGGATCTGGTGATGGATCCAGCGGCAACCTGTCAGCGGGTGGGGCGATTCCTGGGTCTTCCGCCAAGGGAAATGACCCCGCAGGACCTCCAGAACCTTGGCCAGGCCTGGAATGTGGCGCCTGACCCCTATCCGCCGCTCTCGAGCCGGCTGGCGGGCCAGTGCCGCCGCACGTTGTTGCGCGACGCCCTGCTGCTGTGGCAGCAGCTCTGAGGCCCCGCCGCCAGAACGAACCTGACAGACTGCTGATCCTCAAACCCTGACATCAGCTGCATGCCGCCGCGCCGATGCCCCTGATTTGCAGTCCTGTGTGGTAAATTGCGTTCATCGATCAATTCCCCACAGCGAGGACGACCGCACGTGACCGTAACCAACACTTCGACCCTGTCCATTTTCACCTCGCCACTAGCGGTCCCGGTAGCACCACCATTAACAAACGCCAATTCGGTGGATGCCACTTCCCCAGCTGGCGTTGCCCTAGGTGGTCAAAATACCACTTATGGAACCACCAACTTTGAGGCAGCACCGCAGAATGTGGTTCTGACCGGAACAGGTAACCGTCTCAACGTTGGTGGTGGAGCCGCCAACGTTGCGGTGCTTGGAGGTGGGCAAATTATTGAATCTGCCCAGTTTCTCGGCGTCGATTCCGGTAAGTTAATCTCAATTGAGCTGAGTACAACGAATGGTGCTGCTAATGCATCTGATGTAAATGCAGCAATTGATCTCAATGCGGTTGTGTCGGGTAATGAAGTAGGAACTTCTGTTTCCATCGCCGACGCTGGTGGAAACATGGCTCCCAATCCGACGAACTTTTATGTTCATGGTGGTACTGGTGATGACACCATTGTTGGTTCGTTCCTCAGCGATTTCATTCGTGGTGGAGCTGGTAATGATGTCATCGATGCCTACGGCGGTAACGACCTTGTGCGGGGTGGTTCAGGATCTGACAGCATTCGTCTCGGAGACGGTCAGGATACTCTCTTCTATACCACCGACCAGGTGGTCACTGGGGATATTGATACGCTTCAAGACTTCGATACCTCTGTCGACAGGCTTGTGTTTGACAAAGGCATTGATACCACTTTGGCCTTCTCGAGCGGTGATGATATCTCGGGTTACAAAACAATCACTTTCACGAGCGGGTCAGCGTCGACAACTCTCAATGTGGTTAATGGTGCCATTAAGAAGTCGGACATTACATTTCTTTCCTGATCCTTTCAGCCCAATCACCTACACGTTCATGCCCCCTGCTTCGGCAGGGGGTTTTTTATGTTGAATCCACTGGCCCGACGTCCGACCTTCAGCCCTTGGCCTCCATCCAGTTGGGTCCCGCAGCGATGTCGACCACCAGCGGCACCGCCAGGGTCACGGCCTGCTCCATCGTGTGCACCACCAGGGCGCTCACGGCTGTTTCG
>CAZWFG010000138.1:0-5888 GCA_964632245.1 uncultured Synechococcus sp.
GGGCCTATGTGCTCATCCCGGATGGCTACGTGGCCCAGGGCAAGCTCGCCCAGGCTCTCGTCTACGGCGCCGAAGTGCTGGCGGTGAAGGGCAACTTCGACCGGGCCCTCACCATCGTGCGCGAGGTGGCCGAGCGCTACCCCGTCACCCTCGTCAACTCGCTCAACCCCTACCGACTGCAGGGCCAGAAGACAGCCGCCTTCGAAATCGTCGACGTGCTCGGCGAAGCCCCCGACTGGCTCTGCATCCCCATGGGCAACGCCGGCAACATCTCGGCGTACTGGATGGGCTTCCAGGAATACCGGCAGAACGGCCGCAGCCGGCAGCTGCCGCGGATGATGGGCTTCCAGGCCGCTGGGGCGGCACCGCTGGTGAGCGGCACCACCGTTGAAGAGCCCGAAACAGTGGCCACGGCGATCCGCATCGGCAATCCAGCCAACCGCAGCAAGGCCCTGCAGGTGAGGGAGGAGAGCGGCGGCGGCTTCGCCTCCGTCAGCGACGAGGCGATCCTTGAGGCGTACCGCTTCCTGGCCTCCCAGGAAGGGGTGTTCTGCGAACCGGCCAGCGCGGCCTCGGTGGCGGGCCTGCTGAGCCGGTCGGAAGAGATCCCCAGCGGTGCCCGGGTGGTGTGCGTGCTCACCGGCAATGGCCTCAAGGACCCGGGCACCGCCCTCGAGAACGGCAGTGCCGGCTTCCACGCAGGTCTCCAGCCCGACCTGGAGACGGTCGCACGCGTGCTCGGATTCTGAACTGTCTGGGGAAGAAGGGCCCGCTGACTGCGGAGAATCAGGGGAGAACCGGCGGGCCGGAACCGACCCCGTTCTCCCCAGGCTGTGAACCCTGGGGAGAACGGGTCAACCATCCCCGCCTGGATGAGAACCCTCCTCAGGCCTGGGGAGGCCAGTCCCCGCTCCTAGAAGGCGCAGCCGCGGTTTTCCACTGTTTCCCCAAGCTCTACGGCTGCGGGCTGTTGGTCTTCTTTCTTGGATCCTTTGATCCCATTGACAGGGGCTGGGGGGTTCGGCAGGTCCGCATTGCGCTTCCGGGGCCGGTGTGGAAGCGTGGTGGTGTCTCCGGCGGCCGTGGCGATGAAGGTGGTCTGCAGCCAGTCAGAACTGAGCGCGAGCCTGCAGCTCGTGAGCCGGGCGATCGCCGCCCGCCCGACCCATCCGGTGCTGGCCAATGTGCTCGTGGCGGCCGATGCCGCCGCCGGTCGCCTCAGCCTCACCGGCTTTGACCTCAGCCTCGGCATCCAGACCAGCTTTCCCGCCGCCGTCGAGGCCAGCGGGGCCATCACGCTGCCGGCCCGCCTGCTCGGCGACATCGTCAGCCGCCTTCCCCCCGAAGGTCCCCTCACCCTGGCGGTGGCCGAAGGGGAGGAGCAGGCCCATCTGTCGGCCCTCAGCGGCAGCTACCAGGTGCGGGGCCTCACCGCCGAAGACTTTCCCGACCTGCCCCTCGTCCAGTCAGGACAGACCCTCCAGCTCAGCGGCACCGCCATGGTCGAGGGCCTGCGCCGCACCCTGTTCGCGGCCAGCGGTGATGAAGCCAAGCAGATCCTCACCGGTGTGCACCTGCGGGTCGACCAGGCCGGTCTCGAATTCGCCGCCACCGATGGCCATCGGCTGGCGGTGCTGCGCAACGCCGGCAGCGAAGCCGATGCCTCCGCGAGCCCGGGCGACCCCGTCGACAGCTTTGCCGTGACCGTGCCCGCCCGCTCCCTGCGGGAGCTGGAACGGCTGCTGTCGGCCCGCAGTGGCGACCAGCCCATCAGCCTCTTCTGCGACCGGGGGCAGATCGTCTTCCTCTGGGATGACCAGGTGCTCACCAGCCGCACCCTCGAGGGCGCCTACCCCAACTACGGCCAGCTGGTGCCCGATCGCTTCACGCGGATGGTGCGGGTCGAGCGGCGACCCTTCGTCGGCGCCCTCGAGCGCATCGCCGTGCTGGCCGACCAGCAGAGCAGCGTCGTCAAGCTGCGGGTCGAAGGGGCCAGCAGCGGTCGCCTGCTGATCAGCGCCGATGCCCAGGATGTGGGCAGCGGCTCCGAATCCCTCGCCGCCGCCATCGAAGGCGAGCCCTTCGAGATCGCCTTCAACGTGCGCTATCTGCTCGATGGCCTCAAGGTGATGCCTGATGCCGAGGTGGAGCTGCGCTGCAACGCCCCCACCAGTCCGGCGGTGTTCGTGGGCAGCGAAGCCGCCGAACGCTTCACCTACCTGGTCATGCCCGTCCAGATCCGCAGCTGACGGTTCCATGGCCGCATCCCGCCACATCGCCGTCTCCGATCTGCTGCGGGCCCGGGTGCGCCACAGCGACGGCGACGACCGCGGTCTGGGCCATCAGATCTGGATGCATCCCCCCTGCCATCGGGTGCTGGGCTGGAGCTGCCGCCCGGCGACCTTCGGCCCCCGCCGCACCGTCTGGCGTCTCGACCAGCTGCTCAGCCTCGCTCCCGGTGAGGCTGTGGTGCGGGGGGAACCCGCCAGCACCGACCAGGAGAGCCTGGACCTGTTGCCCACCCTGCTGGAGGCCGATCTGATCGGTCGCCAGGGCCAGCCCCTGGGCCGCCTGGTCGATGCCGTCGTCGAACGCGACAGCGGCCGCATCGTCCATTACCTGGTGACCCGCAGCGATCCACGGCTGCCGGGCACCAGCCGCTGGCGCCTCGATCCTGATCGGATCCTCGACCAGCGGCCCGGGCAGGTCGAGGCGGCGCTGCAGGGCCTTGATGATCTGCCCCTCGATCGCGCGGGGGTGCGGGAGCAGGTGCTGAGCCGTTCCCGCCGCTGGCGCGAGGGCCTGCGGGAGCGGCTGGGGGGCGACGACGATGAGGGCTTCGGCCTTGATGCGGTCGAAGAGCGGCTGCGGGGCTGGGGCGAACGCCTGCGGGATGGCGGTGAGGAGCTGATCGGGCGCCTGCGCGACGAGGAGCCCCGGCGGCCCTCCCGCCGGCCGGAGTCCCGACCGGGGCCGGCCGACGAGGAAGACCCCTGGATCTGACCTCCGGTCGGGGGGGGCACCGCGCTGAGGCAGGATGATTAAGCGGTCATGATGAACGAGCCCGTGGTGCCGTTGCACGCCCGCTTCGAGGTCACCGGCTCTTCGATGGGGGCTGATGCCCCGGATCGTCCGCAGGAAGCCTGCGGTGTGTTCGCCGTGGTGGCGGCCGCCGAATCCGTGGCCAGCCTCTGCTACTTCGGTCTCTACGCCCTGCAGCACCGGGGTCAGGAGTCGGCGGGCATCGCCGTCTTCGACGGGCAGAAGGTGCGTCTGCACAAGGACATGGGCCTCGTCAGTCAGGTGTTTGACCAGGACGTGCTCGAGCGGCTGCCCGGCACCCAGGCCGTCGGTCACACCCGGTACTCCACCACCGGCAGTTCCAGGGTCTGCAACGCCCAGCCCCTGGTGCTGATGACCCGCCTGGGTCCCTTTGCGCTGGCCCACAACGGCAACCTGGTCAACACCGTCGCCCTGCGGGACGAGCTCTCCCGGGAGGGGTTCTGCACCACCACCAGCACCGACAGCGAACTGATCGCCTTTGCCGTGCAGCGGCAGGTCAATGATGGCCGCGACTGGGAGGAGGCGATCATGGCGGCGGCGGCCCGTTGCCGGGGGGCCTTCAGCCTGGCCATCGGCACCCCCGAGGCCCTGTTCGCCCTGCGGGATGACCACGGCCTGCGGCCCCTCGTCTTCGGTCGCCTCGGCGATGAACCCGGCGCCGGCTGGGTGGTGAGCAGCGAGACCTGTGGGCTCGACATCATCGGCGCCAGCCATGTCGATGACGTGGCGGCGGGAGAGTTGGTGTGCTTCCGCGCCGGTGAGGCCGAACCCCGCCGTCGCCGCTGGGCCGAGGCGACGCCGCACCTGTGTGTCTTCGAACTGATCTACTTCGCCCGTCCTGACAGTTGCTTCTTCGGTGAATCGCTGTACAGCTACCGCCGTCGCATCGGCCAGCAGCTGGCCCGGGAGTCTCCGGTGGAGGCCGACCTGGTGATCGGTGTGCCCGATTCGGGCATTCCCGCCGCCATCGGCTTCTCCCAGATCAGCGGCATCCCCTTCGGCGATGGCCTGATCAAGAACCGCTACGTCGGTCGCACCTTCATCCAGCCCACCCAGGCGATGCGCGAAGCCGGCATCCGCGTGAAGCTCAATCCTCTGCGGGATGTGCTTGAAGGGCAGCGCATCGTCGTCGTGGACGACTCGATCGTGCGGGGCACCACCAGCCGCAAGCTGGTGCAGGCGTTCCGCGAGGCGGGGGCCCGGGAGGTGCACATGCGCATCAGTTCACCGCCGGTGACCCACCCCTGCTTTTACGGGATCGACACCGACAGCCAGGACCAGCTGATCGCCGCCCGCCTCGACCAGGCGGCCATCGCCGCCCACCTCGGTGTCGATTCCCTCGGTTACCTCACCCGTGAGGGCATGGTGTCGTGTGCCAGGGCCGAGGCCGGCCAGTTCTGCACCGCCTGCTTCGATGGCCATTACCCGATCCCGGTGGAGGAGGGGCTGAAGGCCAGCAAGCTGATGCTGGAGCCGGCGGTCAGCGCTGGCGCAGCTCCTGCCGCCGCTGCTCCACCAGGCTAGGGGCCCCTTCGGGCCAGCGGGCCGAGTAGCGGTACAGCTCGGCCAGGGCGGTGTTGTGCTGCTCGCGGGCGATGGCTTCCGACTCCAGGGCCTGACGCAGCTTCTCGATGGTCTGCACCAGGGTCGTGGCGTCGTTGGCACTTCCTCGGAAGCCGCGGCGTCCGTCCTCCAGGGCTGCCCTGGCGGCCCGCAGCTGTTCGCGGGTGCTGTCCAGCAGGATCCGGCTGGTGGTGTAGCTCGCATGGCTGCTCTCCACCTGCCGCGTCACGGTGAGCCGGTCGAGGGCCGCCTGCTGCAGGGCCTGATCGGCCTGGCGCCGCAGGGCGGTGGCCTCGGCGCCCCGCACCCCCCCGTCAAACATGCGCCAGTTCCACTGCAGTCCGCCGTCGAGCCGCAGGTTGCCGTTGCCGCCGCTGGTGCTGCTGCTGGGGGCCTCCAGGGACTGGAGGGAGTAGTTCTCAAGTTCGGCCTTCAGCTGTCCCCGCAGGCCGAGGCTGGGCAGGTAACGGCTCTGCACCGCCCGTGCCGACCAGGACAACCCATCGGCACCGGCCAGGCTGCGGCGGATCTCTTCCCGCAGGGCCAGGGCTTCGGTGATGGAGGCTGCCCGATTCAGCGGCCACTCGCCGCTGGCCCGCAGCGGCTCCACCGGCAGGGCGAGATCCCCCGGGGGCAGGCTCAGCAGTTCCGCCAGCTGGGCGGCTGTGCGCACCAGATCGTCGTGGGTGCGCACACGGGTCTGCACCAGGGCCAGTTCTTCGGTGCGCAGCTGCTCGTTGCCACCGGCGGCATTGGCCAGGGAGCGGGCCAGCTTGTAGAGGCTGCGGTAGGCCTGCTCCAGCTCCTGCAGCCGCTGCAGGGCGTAGTAACGCGTCTGGATGTCGAGGATCAGATCACGGGCGGTGATGTCAAACAGCAGCTCCTGCGCCTGCTGCCCGGCCAGATTCGAGCGCAGCCGCGGGGTGCGGCTGGGGTCGAAGAAGCTCCAGTCGAGGGTCAGCCGCGGCACCCCATAGGTGCTGCTGCGCAGGTTGTTGGTGATGCTGATGCCGTCGAGGGTGTCGTTGCTGCTGTCGCGTTCACGCACCCGACGCCAGCCCACCAGGCCCGGATCATCGTTGTCGGCCAGCAGGGTCGGCGACCATTCGCGCCGGATGGCGATCCCCTGCCATTGCAGGGCCTGCAGCTGGTCGTACTCCTTCGCCAGTCGCGGCTGACGCTGCAGCCCCAGCACCACCGCCTCCTGCAGCGTCAGCCGGCGGGCGGTCTGCTCGAGCCGATCGCCGAGGCGTTCCAGCCGC